>JANWYM010000336.1 GCA_025055355.1 Abditibacteriales bacterium | reverse complement strand
ACACATCGGGCAACTGGGTCGCCCCGCCCATCATCACAGCCACGCTCTCCCCACTCACGTCCACGCTGAACCCAGAGACGTCCACTTTGTAAGTAAACATCGGCTTGGGCGCGCCGCCGTCCAGCCCGACAGTGTAGAGGCGACAGCTGCCTTCATCGCTCACCTGAAACACTAACTTCTCGTTGCCCGCCCACCGCGCCGTGCTCTCGAACGAGGCGTCACGGGTGTCACTCAAGGTAACATTGCCGACCGTGCGCGTCAGCGCCGTGGTCAGACAGCGCGCGTCACCCCCGGCGGGCGACACGACCCACACGTGGTTGTTCTTCGGCACCCACGGGTCCTCTTGCGTTTCCACCCCGACGTAGGCGATGAGTTTTCCGTCCGGCGACCAAGCGAGTCCGCCTTTGTAACCCGTCGGCGTTGGCACCTTCTGAATCTCGCCGCCGTCGGCGGACACGATCCAGATGTCCACCTCGTAAGGCGTTTCATCCGGGTCAGCGGCGCGGTTCGACACGAACGCAATCATCTTCCCATCGGGTGACCAGACGGGAGAGGCATCGTCGTAATCACCGTCGGTGATTTGCCGTGCCTCGCCGTCCTCCACGTCCACGACCCAGACGTGATTGCGCTCGCCCAAAAACCCTACGCCGTCCAGTTTGTAGTGCAAGCGCGTGATGATGCGCGGGGGTGTGGAGCGGTTGGTCTTCTTGCGCTCCTCGGCGGCTTTCTCCGTCCATTCGGCGGGCGTTTTGCTGTAAATGAACGCGAGGCGCGTGCCGTCGGGCGACCACTCCATCTGGCTGATGCTGCCCTGCTCCAACCGCGTCACCTGCCGCGCCTCCCCTCCGTCAGCGGGGATGACGTAGATTTGCGTCTGCTTATCGCGGGTGCGAATGAACGCAATCCACTTCCCGTCGGGCGACCAGCGCGGTGAACTGTCGTTGACTTCGCCCTGCGTGAACTGGCGCGGCTCTCCCACGTCGGTGGAGACCAGCCACAGGTGCGAGAAGTATTTATTCTTCTCCTCGTTGATGACCTTGACCACGAACACGACCTTCGACCCGTCCGGTGAAATCTGCGGGTCAGACGGCAGGCGGAGTTTCAGCAGGTCTTCCGCCGTGATGAGACGCTTCGTGTCGGACATGGTTTTTTCCCCCAGTGTCGGTTTACAGGGAGTAAGTATATCACAGTTGCGTCGGCAGGGACAAATGGTGTAAAATGGAGAGCGCAAGTCCTCATCAGAGGCAGGTAGCACGGATCACGACCAACTCATATTGAGGCGTTCTTTGAGGAACTGGTGCGCCTGTTCGCGCCGGACGCGGCAGAGCAGATGGATTTCGCGCGCGTGGGGTTTCTGCCCACGGAGCAGTTCACCGCCAGCAGTTACGCGCGGCTGCCAA
Organism: Abditibacteriales bacterium; assembly: GCA_025055355.1. Classification (GTDB taxonomy): domain Bacteria; phylum Armatimonadota; class Abditibacteriia; order Abditibacteriales; family JANWYM01; genus JANWYM01. The sequence continues at coordinate 3,800 of JANWYM010000336.1, read as the reverse complement.
AGGAGGAGAAAGAGATGTTAGCAGAACTGATGCGACGACGCAGAAAGCAAGGGGAAGAACTGACGGTGTTGGAAGAATTGATAGTGGAAAGGGAGCAGGCCATTATCCTGCGCCTGATGCGCCACAAGTTTGGCGACGTGCCTGAAGCGATTGTCAATCGCCTGAGGGCGATTACGGATGAGGAGACGCTGGAGGCGCTGGCTGACCGCGTTTTGGACGCCACCTTCTTGTCCGACATGGGCTTAGGCGATGATGCGCCCGCAGAAACGGAGGAACGCCATGGCTAAAGTGTATCGCGTTGGATTGGCTGCCCTCGTGCATGACCACGTGTGGTGGGAGTTGGACAAGTGGAGCAAGTTGCCCAACGTCGCGTTAGTTGCCGCCGGGGACGTGAACCCGCCGCTGCTGGAGAGGGCGCAGAAAGATTTCGGCGTCCAGCGGCTTTACTCCTCGTGGCAGGAGATGTTGGAGAAGGAAGAGTTGGACATCGTGCAGTGCGCCAGCGAGAACGCGGTTCACGTCGAAGTCGTCGAAGCGGCGGCGGCGAAAGGTTGTCACGTCGTCTGTGAGAAACCCATGGCGGCTCGACTCTCTCAGGCGAACCGCATGGTCGCCGCCGCCGCGAAAGCGGGCGTGCAACTGATGATTAACTGGCCGACGGCGTGGAATCCCGCCATCAACACAATGGCGCAACTCATCAACGACGGCGCCATCGGGCAACTCTTCTACTTCAAACAGCGCTCCGCGCACAACGGACCGAAGGAAATCGGCTGCTCGGAGTATTTTTGGAAATGGCTCTACGACGAAACCCTCAACGGCGCGGGGGCGTTGATGGACTATTGCTGCTACGCCGCCGACATGATGGCTTACTTTTTAGGATTGCCCAAAGTGGTCACCGGCTTTCGCGGCGTGTTCGTCAAGGACTATCCCGTCCCCGACGACAACGCGATGATCATCGCTAAGTATGACCACGCCTTCGGCGTCGCCGAAGCGTGTTGGACCCAGACGGTTGGCTACGCCACCCCCAACCCCGTCGCCTACGGCACAGGCGGTTCCATCGGCGTCTGGAAGGACAAAGTCCTCTTGCAGCAGCCGGGCAAAGAGCCGAAAGAAATTGACCCGCTCCCGCTGCCCCAAGGACGGCGCACCGGACCCGAATACCTCGTCCACTGCATCGAAACGGGTGAACCCATCGAGGGCTTCTGCAGCGCGAAGGTCAGCCGCGACGCCCAGGAAATTCTGGAGGCAGGGTTAATTTCGGCAGATACGGGGAAGGCGGTGGAGTTGCCAGTGTCGTAACTCTGACCGTCCAGGAGGAAGTGCCATGCCGTCCGTCGCTATTGTGGGCGCATCCAACGACCGCCGCAAGTATGGCAACAAAGCCGTGCGCGCCTTCATACAGCGTGGGTTTACGGTCTATCCTGTCAACCCGCGTGAGGAGACGATCGAGGGCTTAAAAGCCTATAAGTCGGTGTTAGATTTGCCCGAAGTCCCCGACGCGGCGAACTTCTACGTCGCTCCGTCGGTGGGCATCAAAGTCATCGAGGAGGTCGCGCAAAAGGGCATCAAGCAAGTGCTGCTCAACCCCGGCACGGAAAGCGATGACCTCATCGCCCGCGCCGAAGAGTTGGGCGTCACGCCCGTCCCCGGCTGAAGCATTCGGGGCATCGGCGTGAATCCCGATGCGCTCGACTGAAATCTCATCATGCGCCGTCTCCTGTCCGCTTGGCTATCCTTCCGCCCGGAGCGCGCGGCGCGGTATGCGCTGCTATGCGGTGGGGGGACGCTGGCCGCGCTGCTCATGTTCCTCGTTTGCCTGGGCGCGACGGCAGCGGGGAAGGAAGCGGTGGTGGACCGTCTCTTTCCTTACCTCGTTCTGCTTGCGCCTGTGGGGGCGGTGTGCCTGCCGTTGTCGCTGGCGTTGAGCGCGTTCGCGCTCGTGACGTCGGTGCAGGGAACGATGCACCGACCCCGACGTTCGGCTTATTTTTCCCTGACCGTCGCGCTCCTCGCTCTGCTGGCGTTGGGCGCGGCGTGGCGTCAACCCGTGCCTGCGCGGCGCGTGCCTGCCGCACTGGAAATCCGCCGGCAGTTCAACGAGGCGCAGAAGTTGCGCCAGTCCATCCGTGAAGTCGACTGGAAAAACCTGCGCCTCTTCCCACCCCCGAAACTCAGCCCCCAGACGATAGCGCGGCTGCGCGAATTAAAAATCCGATACGAGGCAGTGATGAAAGCGGAAGGCGACGCGCTACAGCGGCAAGACGCAGGGGCAGAGCCGTTGTCCCCCCCGGTCTCCTATAGGCGTGTGGCGGTGATGTATGAGGACCCGTCCGCTGTATCGCGTCCGCCCCTCGTCACCCCGTCGCTCCGCTACTGGCTGGGCTGCGTCAATGCCTTGCTGGGAAACTACGAAGAGGCGATGCGGACTTTCGCGCAGCCGTCGCTTGTCTCCGCACCCGACGGCGCCCGCAACGTGCGGGACCTGTGGGCGGACCTCGCGGAGAACGTGGTGCGGAAAACGTCGCCGTGCGAAGTGGCGGTGATTGACGGCTGGCGCGAGGAGCCGCGCCTCATCGCCACTGATTCGCTGGCGAACGCCTTCTTCGCGCGCGGGCAGTGGCGCGAGGCGGCGTGGCGCTACGAGCGTCGCTGGCAGGTAATTTACTGGCGCTACCGCTGGATGCAGCCGCAAATCGGTTACGCGCCGATTCCCGAACGTGTGGCGCAGAGTTATGAGAGGTGGGCGGAGTCCGTGTCCTCATCGTCCCTACGTCGCGTCCTATGGGAGCGCGCGGCGAAGGCGAACACCCATGCCGCCCGCTACGAAACGCGACGCGCCGGCGAGTTTCATCTGCGTGCGGGCACGTGCTGGCTGAAAGCCGGTTATCCGTGGCGCGCCCTGATATCGTTCGAGCGCGTGAAGAAGGCGACGCGAAATAAGTCGCTGCGCACCCAGGCAGAACAAGGACGGCAGAGAGCCGAAGCGGAACTCATCCATATCCGTCGCGCCGCGACGGGCTACGTAGCGGAGCAACGGAAGAAATTCATCACTGCCACGAAGCCGTTTGACGATGCCGAGCGTTACTTCATGGCTTATGACCCCGACACCGCAAAGCGCCTGTTGCGCGACTTTATGAGGCGATGTCCCGACCCCAACGACCCGTTGCTGGACGACGCCCTGTGGCACATCGCCGAGTGCGAACAGAGCGGTGTCCGCTACGTGCGAGTGCTGCGGAAGGTGACGCGCGTCGTGACGGTCAAGGGCAAGCGCGTGCGCCGCACGTTCACTTACACGACTTACCAGCCGCGATCGCGCAAACCCACCAACGCGCTGCCCGTGCTGCGCGAACTGCTCCGGCGGTTCCCGCAGGGCGACCGCGCTCCCGAAGCCATCGCCTCCATCGCGCAGATTCGTTATTACCCGCATCAGCCGATTGAAGAAATCAACGCTTATCTGGCCTTGTTGCGGCAGTATCCCGACGCGCCGGTGGTGCCGAAGGTGGTGACGCTGCTGTGGAAAGCCGCGCAACGCGCGGCGAGCAAATACACCCCAGAGACCCTCATGGCGCGATTGCAGTTGACCAGTGCAGAAGAGCGACGGGCGATGAACGCGGTGCTGCGCTTCCACCGCGGAATGAAGTTGATCAGAGACCACAACTACGCCGCCGCCGCCCAACAGTTCAAGCCCATAGACCTGACCGTTCCGAGTCGGCTGCTCCGCACCATCGCGGACGTTTCGCTCGCCGACCTCGCCGCTATCGCCCCCTTGTCTTCCGTCACCTATCACTGCGGCATGGCTT
>JANWYM010000335.1 GCA_025055355.1 Abditibacteriales bacterium | reverse complement strand
ACAATCCTATCCCAGGGGTTTTCAACGCTGATGGGAATTTTTAGGCTTGACGAAACGTGGACGGGTGGTGTATATTAAGCCTGAGAGCGAAGGGAGGTGAAGCCATGACGGTCAGCATCCAATACTGCACTGCTTGAGGCTATCTGCCTAAAGCCGTCAGTATGGCGGAAGCCCTGTTGAAGGAGTACAAGAACAAACTCTCGGCTGTGACCCTCATCCCGTCCGACGGCGGACGCTACGAGGTCAGCGTCAACGACAAACTCGTCTTCTCCAAACTGGAACTGGGACGTTTCCCCGAAGTTGAGGAAATCAAGGCGCATCTCGGCTAATCGTCATGCCTGAGTCAACGAGCCAGTGGGGATGAAACCCAAAAGTTACGCCGTTGCTGACACCATACTTACGCTCACCACGTAACTCTTGAAACCATTGGCTCGTTGACTCGCTTTCTTTGTGAGGCGCTGACCACACGACGGCTCACCTGCGTCGAACCATCTCCTCGCCTCCCTCTCACAGGCATTTCACCTCTTGAGGCATAATAGGTGTGACAGCTCCAGCGTAGCGACGTTCAGTTAAGGCGCTTGTAGTTCCGCTTTCGACGGCGGGAGCGAGACTCCCGAAGGGTTACGACCTTATGAGTGGAGGGCGCGGATATGACGCAACTGTTGCGCATTGCGGAGCGGGGCAGCGTTGAGTTAGTAGTGCATCAAGGGGGCAGAATCTACAGCTTTGCCAGTGCGGTGGCGGACGTGGACGCTGGCACGCTGTCGGTGACTGCTCCTGCCTGTCAAGGAGGAGGCATCATCTGGCGTGACGGGCAACGGGTCGAGGTGCGGCTGCCCGCGCCCGGAGGGCTTCTGCTGTTTCACACGCAGGTCCTCTCCACGGTGGGCAACCCGCCCGCATTTCTCATCCTCCGTCTGCCGCCACGCTTCCAGCACAAGCGCATCCAGCGGCGCAGGTATCTGCGGGTGGCGGTGTCCCTGCCGGTGACCTTGTTTTTCTCCGAGGTAGCGGAGGACTCCTCGCGGGTCATTCCCGGCACAACCTGCGACGTGGGAGGGGGTGGAGTGCGTGCTCGCTTTTCCGTTCCTCTCGCGCAGGCGCCTCTGCCGCACACGTCCGCTCAGGTGCGGCTCAGACTGCCAGGGCATTGCCTGATTCGCGCCACAGGGCGCGTCGTCCGTGTCGCGGCTGCTCCAGACCCTGCGTGCTGTGAAATTGCTATCGCTTTTCAGGACATTTCCGAAGCCGACCGTCTTGCGTTGTTGCGGTTCGTTCTCCGCCATCACGCTGAACGACGCCGCGAGAAACCTCGTGAAGAACCTAACGTTACTGTCCCATTGCGTCCTCCCGTGCCACCGCGAGCGCGTCCCCTGCGCGGGTAGGTATCACCCCCGCCAGAGTTGACTTCGACCGGCACCCGCGCTACAATCATCACGGGACGTTCCATTAGAACAGCCGGGGACCTCGCCCTGGCAGTTTTCCCGGAGCTCCTGATCAGATGCAGGCGGCGGGACGCGCGCGGCGTAACACCGTATTTTGTCCCGTCCCGCCGTAGGGTGCTGGGTCTCGAGTCAGATGAAGTATTTCTTCGATTTCGGTCACAACCTCCCGACGGTTTGCCGCTTCGGTTTGGCGACGCGCGGCAACACGCACCTGCGAGCGGCCGATGTGCGTTGCGCGGTGGAACGCGGCATCAACTACCTCAACTGGTGCGGATACGCCGACGGTATGAGCCAAGCCCTCGCTGAGATGGGCGCGGAGCGGGAGCGCGTCGTCGTCGCGTGGCAGATGGACGCCGTCGACGCCGACGCCGCTACCAGAGCGCTCGACGACGCCTTGCGCACATTGAAAAGCGATTACGTGGACATCGTCACGTTCTACTACGTTGAGAGCGAAGCGGAGTGGCAACGCATTGCCGGCAAAGGCGGCGCGTATGGGGCGATGCAGAAAGCGCGCGAACGGGGCAAAGTGCGCTTGCTCGGCATGACCAGCCATCAGCGCCGGATGGCAGTGCGGATTGCGCGGGGCGAAGTCGGATGCGGGGGGCGTTACCCGCATACGCGAACACCCGACTACGCGAATACGCGACCGTTGGATATGTTGATGCTCCGCTACAACGCAGCGCATCGCGGCGCCGAGCGCGACGTGTTCCCCGTGACCGACGCCCTGAAGATTCCCGTCGTCGTCTACACCTGCCTGCGCTGGGGGGCGTTGATGCAACCCACACCCGACGACCCGCCCGGCTTCGTTCCCCCCCCGCCGCGCGAGTGGTATCGCTTCGCCCTCGCCCATCCCTCCGTCGCCGTCGCTCTGATGGCTCCCGACAACCGCCGAGAACTTGACCACAACTTGACCCTCCTCGACGACTGGCGCGACCCGACGCCCGAAGAATACGCCACCCTCGCCGCGCACGGCGAGCGCGTGTATCGGCACGCGGGGAGTTTCCCGTAGCAACCGCGCCGTGCTGGCTCGGGGGAGGTTGAAAGATGCACGCTTCGTCGGCGTTTTTCTTGACGGCATCTTTCGTTTCATGTATCATAAGCGTCATGAGGACGTGACCGTTGTGGGAGGAGGCTGGCAAAAATGAAATCACGCAACGTCTGCCGCTGGCGCTTGGTCCGCTGGAGCGGCGCTTTGAGGGTTGTTGTCCTGGTGTTATGCTGCTGCCTCCAGGGCGTGGCGGCGTGGGCGCAGGAGATGGACGCCCCCGTGGCGCGCGTCAACGGGGAAACCATCTCCCAGCGCGAGTTGGTCAACCGCCTCCTGGCGGATTACGGTGAGGGCATTTTAGATCAACTCATTACCGAATTGCTCGTCGCGCAGGAGGCGAAGCGGTTGGGGATCAACGTCACGGACGTGGACGTCGACCAGCGCCTGCGCAAGCAAGCCGCGCAACTGCCAGAGGGGACTACCCTGGAGGAGTTTCTGCGCAAGCAGAATCCTCCCATCGGCATGACCACTTACCGCGAAATTCTCCGTATGTTGCTGCGCTTAGAGAAAATGGTGGAGAAGGAAGTCAGCGTGACCGAAGCCGAAGTCGTTCAGTTTCTGCGCAGCCGCCCTGACCTGGCGGAACAGCCCGAGCAGATCAAAGTGGAGGGACTGGTCGTGCGCGATAGAAAGTTGGCGGACGAGTTGTATCAGGAGGCGTCGCGGCGCAAGCAGGACTTCGAGAAACTGGCGCGGCTCTACAACAACCGCCAGCAGAGGGTCGACCGCGTGGAGTTGGGTTGGCAGCGGAGCGGAACAGTGCTGGAGATTCCGCCCAACGCCGCCAAAGGTTACGTCTCTCCCCCCATTGAAGCCACCCCAGGCACAGGTATCTTCTGGATTTATCGCGTAGTGGACAAGCAGGCGGGACGGAAGAAATCGCTCGAAGAAGCCAAGAAAGCCGCCCGCGAGGCGCTGTTGGAGCTGAAGTTAGCCGACAAAGCCAGCGAGCGCTTGGCGCAAATCCGCAAGCAAAACGAGAGGAACATTCAAAAGATGCTGCCGCAGAGGAATTAGGAAGGAGCCCCTTATGCCCTGGTTCGGGGTGATTCTTCAACCAGGTGGGGCGTCCGAGGGCCCCTTTCAAGGGCGGTGCCAATCGTCTTCGTCCTCGTCGTCGTTCTCGCCGTCGGGCTTTCCTGAGGTTCGAGGGCGAGGGCGACGACGAGGACAACTTTCGGGGGAGAAAAGCCGACATGCCTTCTGAACTCTACGCCGTCGGGGTGGATGTGGGGGGGACGAAGTTTGCGGCGGGTTTGGTCCATCACGACGGGCGGTTAGTGGGCAGGGTTCTCAGCGACGAGACGCGGCGGTTTAGCGGACCGCGTGAGTTGCTGCGGCGCATCGCCCAGGTCGCGCAAGAAGTGGCGGCGGGTGTTCCGTCTGGCGGGGAGGTCGCCTGCGTGGGGGTGGGCGTGCCCGGACCCATCAAGGACAACGTCTGCCTGTTCGCCCCCAACGTGCGCGGTTGGGCGGCGCGTCCTGTGCCGGTCGGCAAGATGCTCGCCGAACATCTCCCCCTGCCCGTTCACGTCATCAACGATGGCAACGCGGCGGCGTTCGCGGAGTTCTGGTGCGGCGCGGGCAAGCGATGCACCGACATACTCATGTTGACCTTGGGCACGGGCATCGGGGGGGGCATCGTGTGCAATGGACAACTGCTGACCGGCAGCACGGGCGTCGTGGCGGAAGCCGGTCACGTGACCGTGGACCCCAACGGTCCGCCGTGCGGTTGCGGTAAGTGCGGCTGTCTGGAAGCGTTCTGTGGGCTGAACGGCATCATTGAGCGCGCCACGCGGCTGCTCTTGCGCGCCGGACGCGCCAACGACCTCTTACAACTGGTGGATTGGGAGGACGTCACGGCCACCCCGCGTCTGCTCAAAGAAGCCGCTGACGCCGGGGACGCAGTGGCGCAACAGGTGTTCAGCGAGACCGCCGCCTACTTGGCGAAAGGGATTGAGAGCATGGCGTTGCTGCTCGACCCGGACCGCGTCATCATCGGCGGCGGGATCGCCCGTGCGGGCAGATACATCTTCGACCCGTTGCGCCGCGCCCTACAAGCCAGCCCCCTCAACCCGCGCATGAAGTTCAAGCCACAGAACGTGGTCCCTGCGCAGTTGGGCAACGACGCCGGCATCGTCGGCGCGGCAGCGTGGGCGTTCGACCGCTGCGGCATTCAGCGGAAACGTTAATGTGTTGGCACGTTTGAACGTTGGAACGTCTGAACCTGCTCACATATCGTCGCATAAGAGACAGAGGCGTTGCTCATGTCTCAGCTGAGATACCACATCGCATGAAAATGTCATTGCGAGCGCAGCGAAGCAATCTCCGGCGGAGAAGACGAGTGCAGCGGCAGGGATGGCTTCGCTGCGCTCGCAATGACAGGTATTTTCAAGGGAGGTTCCTGTGGCCAAGCAAGAGATTGGCGTTGGGCTGATTGGTTACCAGTTCATGGGCAAAGCCCACAGCAATGCCTATCGGCAGGTGGCGCACTTTTTTGATTTAGACGCGGTGCCGGTGCTGCGGGCAATCTGCGGACGGAACGAGGAGGCGGTCAAAGCCGCCGCTGAGAAGTATGGCTGGCAGAGTTACGAGACGGACTACCGCAAGTTGTTGGAACGCGATGACATTGACTTGATTGACATCTCTACCCCGGGCAACATGCACGCGCCCATGGCGATTGCTGCGGCGCAGGCAGGCAAGCACGTGTTTTGTGAGAAGCCGCTG
>JANWYM010000334.1 GCA_025055355.1 Abditibacteriales bacterium | reverse complement strand
CCTTTTCTTCATCGTCCTGCTCATCAACCGGGGTGGCTGGGAGTCGTTCGCCTCCGTCCTGTATTTTCTTATGTTCCTTCCCGGCTCTGCGCTGATTTGTTGGCTCTGCCTCAGCATGGCTGCTGTCACGCTTCAACGGCTCCCCGAACCCCGTGTCCCCACGCGCCGACGGTGGGAATTCATATTGCAACGACGCAGAACGCCCGGTGCGGAACGCGAGAGAGAAGGGGAGCGACGCATCACGCTCGATGACCTACGGGAGGGTGAGGCTCCTGCCGAATCCTTGCCGAACCCGTCTCCGCTGGAGAGTCGCCCTCCTGGAGCGTCGCCCTCCTCTACTGTCTCCCATCGCCGCCAAACTGCCACCTACGGCGTGCACCCGTTCATATCCGACAACGCCAACCCCGTCTTTGCCAAAGAGATGCGGGCAAGTTTGTTCGGCAAGAAAGACCACCTCATTCGCGCCCTCATCGCAGCCACTATCGGCACGGAGTTGTTGCTCATCCTGCTTTGTTTCTCTCCCTCGTTCGTGATGAACGGTGAGCCTTACTTTCGGGGCTGGGCGATGCTGGCGCTCGTCGCTATAATGGCGATAGGAGCGACATTGGCGGGGCTGTCAGTGTCAATGGAAAAGGAACAACGCACCCTGCCCCTGCTGTTTGTGACGCCGCTATCCTCCCACACCATCGTCAGCGGCAAGTTCTACGCCGTCGCGTTTTACACGGCGTATATCATCGTTGCGTCCGTTCCCGTCGTCGTGTTTTGCACCGTGCTGGACATCGTTTCGTTGAGTGAAGCCGTCATTTTCTTCATATCGCAGATAGTTTACGGAGCCGCTGCCGTGAGCATGGGACTCCTCTATTCTGTCCTCAGCCACCAATCGCGCCGCGCCATTGGCTGGGCATTAGGCACGATGCTCGCGCTCATGTTAGGCAGCCTGTTTCTGCCGCTGTTAGCCCCTCCCAACTGGCAAGCCACTCTCTTCGCGCCCTCATGGAACATGGACGCCGCCAGTCTGTTCTTCTTGGCCCTGTCCACCGTTCTTCCCCTGACCAACACCCACAACGCGCTCAGTGCTGTCGCCCGCAGCGCAACGTCCGCGACAGATGACCTATCGCTCTGGTGCGTTGCTATGTTGCTCTACCTGTTCGTCGCGGTGGCGTGTTACGGGGTGTCCATCTACGTCTTTGAGTGGAAAGTTCGGAGAGCAGAAGAATAGCATCGCCATCCCTCACCGAGAGGGACGCGGGGGCAATCGGAACAGTCCACCAACTGCTTGAAAATACCTGTCATAGCGAGCGGAGCGAAGCAATCCCCTGTGGAGGAACGGCTGCAGCGGAGGGGATTGCTTCGCTGCGCTCGCAATGACGGACATTTAACAGATGGCTTCGCTCCGCTCGCTACGACAGCCGTTTTCAAGGGGGAAAGGCATGAGGCAACCGCGTAGCTCCTGATTTGTTCAAGCAGGCATGACGTTCTCCAAGCGCTCCACAATTTTCCGACACACCACGGACGCATCATACTTGCTTATCACATCCTGCCGGGCACGGCTGCCTTTTTCCCGTGCCGCGTCGCGGTGCTCAAAGACGTAGCGCATGAGTTGACGCAGATGCTCAACGCTCGGCTCCGCCCACTTGTGCCCGCGATAGGTGGGGACTTCTTGCAAGGCGATATCTGGCACGTCCACGATGCCCACAGGGTCAATCAGGTAGGAGTTCTCATCGGTCATAAACTCAGTGTTGCCGCTCCAGCGGGTGCCAATCGTCGGCAGTCCCATCGCCATCGCCTCCATGAACGGACGCCCCCAGCCCTCGCAGCGGGAGGGCATGACGTAGGCATCGGCGGCTTTGAACAGGCGGGGCATGGCGGCGGTCGAGAGGATGTCCTCGATGAACACGATGTCGGGGATGCGCTCCACGTCGCGCTTGAGTTCGTTTGCGATGAACGCTGCCGCGCGCGCCTGAAGGTCGGCGATACTCAAGCCGTAAGAGGAGTAAACCTTCAGCAGCAGCGCGACGTCTTCGTCAGGCGAAAATTCCTCCACGAACGCTCGCAGCAGCACGTCCCAGCCTTTGCGCAGGCTCCAGTCGAACACCGACAGAAAGTTGAACCCGCGTCGTTCAGGGATGACCAGTGGCGGGAGGTTGGGGTCGTAGGCTTGGCTGTCCAGCGGCCCAGGCACGACGAACAGTTTCTTCTCCTTCACCCCTGAACGCGTGAACGTCTCGACGTTGAATTGCGTGGGCACCCAGATTTCGTCCATCGCGTTGCACGCCGCCACCCACTCCGGCGGGAGGCGGTCGGTCTCAAACATCGTGCGACCGATGCGTCGCACGGCTCTGCCGTCGTGCTTGAAGAACGGCGGGAAGATATGCTGCACGTGCACTGCGTTGCCGTTGAGGGGCGTGTGCAGCAACGCCTGCAATCGCTGCTGCGTGCGCTCGTCCAGGTCGCAGACGCGCTCGCTCCACGCAATCGGCTGCGCCCGCACGCGCACGCCTAAACTGTCCAGTCCCAGCACAAACTGCCGCGCCTCGTCCGCATAGCCGCTGGGGTCGAAAAGCGGAGCCTCCCAGAGCAGTGACCAGCGACCAGTGACCGTAGGACTATTGACCCCTTGTCCCTTGTCCCTTGTCTCGTCGTCTTGGCGCCCTGCCGTCCTGTGGTGGGGAGTTGCCTTCACGCCCGCGATGTAAACGTCGTTCAGCCCTTCAGGGCACGTGCCGATGTCAGCGACCTTCAAGCCGACTGATTCCATCATCTTTGCCAGCAGCGCGGGCGGATAGGGACGCACGTGCGTGATGTCCAGCCAAAACACCTCTTCACGCACCAGCGGATGACGGAAGTTGGGCGTGACCATGACCAGCACGCCGTCGGGTCGGAGGGCGCGAGCGCATAGTAGCATGAGGCGCGTCGCGTCCCGTCCGTTGAAGTGTTCAATGATGTTCGCAGCGTAGATGCCATCGTAGGCGTTTTCGCGCTCCTCCAGAAAAGAAAGGAGGTCGCCGCAGTGGACGGTCAACCCTTTGGCACGGGCAAGAGCGACCATCTCTGGGTCAATGTCCACGCCCTCTGGGTCGCAGCCCTGCTCGCGCAGCACTTCCAGGAAAACGCCCTGTCCGCAGCCGATGTCCAGCACCTTGCGTCGCCCCTTAAAGTAGGTGGCGAACCGTTGCTGAATGAGGCGCACGTCCTGCGGTGTGCCCTCGAAGGCGTGCGCGATGCGGTAGTAAGTTTCGCTCATTGGCACGACGGGAGCGGTAGTTGAGGAAGTATCCATCTGAGTCTCTCCGAGAATGGGTTGATGCGTTGCGGATGGCGCGCGCCGCAGCCCGCCATCCGCAAGCAAACAGGCGAGGTCTTGCTGCGCCGCCGCGAAGAAGGGTTCGTAGCGGACAGCGCACTCGAAGTAAGTCATCGCAGTGGGCGCGTCGCCCAGCCGCAGATAGACCTTACCTAATTTGTGACACACATAGCCGTCATCGGGTAAGTAGGTCAGCGCTTGTTGGTAAGCCCTCTGAGCGTCCTCCCATTCCTGGAGTTGCGTCAGGGCATCGCCCAAGTAAACGTGCGCCTGCCAGCGCAGCAAGTCGTTCAGTCGGCGAGGGTTGCGCTCCAGCAAAGCGCGTTCCCATTCCATCCGAAAGCGGTCTATGGTGAAACATAACAGCAGTCCGCGCGGAACATCGTCGGGGCGTGCGGCGAGGTGCGCGAGGAACTCGCGCCAGTGACCGGTGACCAGTGACCAGTGATCAGTAACCGGTGACCAGTGATCAGTGACCAGTGCGTGGGAGTTGCCCGTAACTTCGTCTTGGCGTTGTCCTGTGGTCTGTGGTCTCGTTGTCCCTGTCGTTCCCTGCGACGCGCGCAGATGCGCGACGATGCAACGGTGAAAATGCAGCAGCGGGTTCGTGGCATCGGCTTCCATGCCACGCTGCAAAAGAGCGTCCATCTGGTCAAGGGTCTGAACGTTGAACTGTCCCGCCGCTTGCGCTTTTTGCGCGGCAATCACTGCAGCATCGTTCCATAGATGCGCGGGCGCGTCAGGCTGACGCAGCGCGTCCTCGCACAGCGATTTTGCCGTGTCCCACTGGTGTAGGTAGAACATCACCGCTGCGCTTTCGCCTTTGCGCTCCGTCATGGATATCTTCTGGGCGTTACGCTCCCACTTCCCTACGCCCACACCTCCACACGTTTCTTGAACCAGCGCCACAATCTGCTCCGCCCGGTGCGCGTAAGTGTGACGCGCCAGCGCCGCCGCGCGACCGGCGGCGGCGATGCGTTCACGCTCGTCGTCGTGGGTGAGGTAGTAGTCAAAGATGTCCTCGATGTTCTCGTCGTTGTAACAGACGATATGCTCGCCCTCTTTGAACAACTGCTTTGTCTGCCAGTTCGTGTCTTCAATCACCGCCAGCGAGCCGCAGCCCAGCGTCTCAAAGACGCGCATGTTGGCATGACCCAGAATACTGCGGTTGAACACGATTTTGGACTGGTTGAGCACGCGCACGTAGTCTTCGCCGTAGACGTTGCCGAAGAAAACGCGGTAACGCTGCAACCAGCGGGGCAAGCGTTCTTCCAGAAACTTCGACCGCCGACGCTGCACGTGTGGATGCAGGTTGCCAACGACGCAGAGGTCATAGATTTTCTCGCAGGGCAGCGGCTTGAACGTTTCCTCGTCCAGCCCGAACCACGGCAGCGCAACGACGCGGTTCGCGCCGTATGCCCGCAGCGGCTCAATCAGTTCCTCGCCGATGGCGATGACCAAATCTAAAAACGGCGCGGCGCGGCGCATGAGGTCGAAGCACAGAAAGTAGTCGCCGAACACCGCCACCGTCGGAATCGGTGAGTCCTCCAGTCCCAGCGGAAAATCGTAGTAGTCCACCGAGGCGATAAAGCAAAAGTCCGGCGCCCACGCGTGCGGCAGCCGCTCCACAACGTCGCGCACCGAATCGCGGGCGCGGTCGTAGAGGAGGTCATATTGTCCCGTGCCGGCGGCGCCGACCGTCACTACTGAATAAGCGCGCCGAAACGCCCGTGTCCAGACATCCGTGGCTGGCGATGGAAAAAGGAGAACGTTCATCAACCGTGCGTCATTCAGGCGCCCCTGTCATCAGAAGTGCTTCATCCAGGCATCCCTGTCATCGGAGCGCGTCATCCAGGCATCCCTGTCATCGGAAGCGCGTCATCCGGGCGCCCCTGTCATGGCGAGCGCAGTGAAGCAGTCTCTGAA
>JANWYM010000333.1 GCA_025055355.1 Abditibacteriales bacterium | reverse complement strand
CACAAGTCGCCCCCTCTCATCGTAGAAAGTGAAGGGGACGTTCGGCATGGGGGCGGTGTCGCCGTTGTTGTAAGTGTAGACCAACAACTGCGAAGGCGAACGTTTAACGGTGCAAGCCAGGCGGGTGATGTTGACCAGCGTGCTGGCTGCCTGCCTGCCCCGCCGCGCCGTGACCACATAAGCGCCGGGCGGCAGTTTGGGCGTTGTCACGCTCGCGTCGCCGCGTGACGCGGGCGGCTGCCACCGCCACTGCGCGACGGGTTTGCGCCCACGTGGAGGGGCGAGGCCCTCGCCCCTAAACGCGCGGATGTTGGCTTGAGCGACCTCGCCGCTGTCGCGCAGTGGGTAAGCCGCCAGGGAAACCACCCCTTTGCCTTCCCATCTCACATTCAACCGCACCAACGCACCGGGGCGTTGCTGGACGAACGGGTCCAATTCCAGAGAATCCGCCTCGGCTCGCTTGACGGCGTGAGTCAGCAACAACATGATAAGAACAAGGGACACCATGTTTTGCTTGCGCATAGAAAATACCTCCAGTAGTTTCCTGCTAAAGGACTGCTCTTTCTTTCGCTACCGACGGGCATAAACCTCCTTTGCGTTGAAGACTGTCAAGCGAAGTGTAAAAAGGTCCGACATCACAGGCGACCTATGTGTATGGCAATTACGTGGATGAAGTGCTGACGATGGACCGGGGTGGGCAGACGTTCTACGACCATCAGAACGCCCTCTGGTCGGTGGCGGCAGTGACCGACGGGGCAGGTGCTCCTCTCCCACCCAACGCTTGGGGCACGCCGCACAGCGCGATTGGGAATCCCTATTTGTTTACAGGACGAGAACATGATGAGGAGACGGGCATCTACTTCTACCGCGCCCACTATTACGACTGCGAAAAAGGAAGATTCTTGCAGCGGGATCCGTTGGGGTATGTGGATGGGATGAATTTGTATGAGTATGTAAAGGGCAATCCGATTAATTACAATGATCCAGAAAGGCGTAGACGTTTCTGTGGCGCATGGGATAGTACAAGGCAGGAAGATGGATTCGTCATATGCATGATGTGGTGCATGCTGGGCATTACGGCAGCGGACCGAGCCATACTAAGACCGATTTTCACAAACCAAGAGTTAAGGAATGCACTCGTGAGATTGGAATTTGCAGCGGCAAGACGAATATTTGAGGACTTACTTCTTAGGGTGCAAACAGAGGCTCTCAAGAGAGGACACGCCCACACGCTCCACGTCCTGAGGAGAATAGGTCCCAAAATAGCCGGGTGGATGGGCAGGTTTGCAGTGCCAGGGCTTGGATGGGCGATTATTGCTGCCGAATCATGTTATTGTGCATATTGTTGTTGGCCCGATTGACTTTGCGCGAATTGGTGCAACTCTCTGACCGCGCCGAAATATCCGGCGGCAGGTCTCCGCAAGGTGAGACCTCCAGTCCATTCCGTCCCAATCCATCGAGACAATACGGCGTGATCCCTGCGCCACACTGCTGAGCATCCTATCGGCACGCCGCGACGTTCCTGATTCATTGACAGGGGACGGGCAGGTTGCGAGCTGTGGCGGGATTGAAGCAAAGAACGCTTTGTGTTAAGATTGGTGTGGCAAGCCGGCAAGATGAACTCCTGTTCTTGCCGCCAAAGGAGGAAGCACAATGGAGACCATCGAACTGCAACTGGACCCTCAAACACTGGAGCGTGCCCGGCGGCTCGCTGCATCTCGTCATGTGACCTTAGAGGAGTTGATCAAAGAGGTCGTTGAGCAATTAGGAGGGGTTGAGGCAGAACACGATCCCTTCTGGGGGATGTTCGCTCATGAGCCTGAATTAGTCGACCAGGTGGTCGCATCCGCCATGCAGGCGCGTGAAGAGCACTCGCTGAGGCAACCCAGTGGATAAGGCATTACTGGACACAGATATTTTTTCTGAGATCCTGAAAGGGATTGACCAGAACGTCGCTGCGAAGGCAACGGCTTATCGCTCCACCTTCGGTCACTACACGATCTCTGTTATTATGGTCATGGAAATCGTTAAAGGATTCCATAGACTTCAACGTGAAGATCGCATTCAGCAGTTTCTGGCGGGGCTTCCCACGGTAGAGGTGTTAATGCTGGATTTGCGCAGTTCCGAATTAGCAGGGCGTATTTATGCGGACCTGGAACGGACAGGGCAACCAATTGGTCGCGCTGATCCGATGATTGCCGCGATTGCCTTGCAACATGATTTGACCTTAGTGACGGGCAATTTATCTCACTACCAATCCATTCAGGCACTGGGTTACGATCTGAAACTGGATAACTGGCGAGCGTAGAACTCCGACAAACACTGGAATTCTCCCCGTTCGGCGCCGGTCGCTGAACGCGCCGCAACCCTTGACCGCCGGTCTCCGCAAGATGAGACCTTCGGTCACTGCCGTCGATTCACTTCGCCCGCGAACTGCCCAAAGACCATACGGCGGCGCGGCGCGACCGATTCAGGAGTCAGAAACGTCACCAGCACCCGTGCTTGCTTCACCCCGGCAGGGGTCTCGGTCAGTTCCACTTTCCCGTCTTTATAAGTGCCTTCCACCGTCAACAGCATAGTGGAAGGGCAAGAAATTGAACCACCACCACACGACGGCACAACGGCTTTTCTTCTTGTCGTCGTGGTTTCAACATCGCCCCTTGCCGCTGTGCAACAAAAGGGGTATGCTGAGGAGTGAAAGAAACATGCTTAACTTTTTCCTTGGGGAGGAGTTGGGAGAGGGCAAAAAAGAATGACAGCAATCACGTAACCCATGAGGAGTGAGGTCACGATGTCCATAGAACGTCTTGCCATCGAAGGCGGACGCCCCGTCCGCACCCGCCCGCTGCCGTCGGGAAAGAAAGTGGGGAAAGAGGAACTCAAAGAGATTATTGACGTAATAGATGCGGGCAACCTGTTCCGCTGGGGCGGGACGAAGGTGCAGCAGTTTGAGGAAGAGTTCGCCCACCTCCTGGGAAAAAAGTATGCTGTCGCCAGCACCTCCGGCACGGCGGCGATTCACGTCGCCATCGGCATGCTCAACCCCAACCCCGGCGATGAAATCATCACCGCGCCTATCACCGACATCGGCAGCGTCATTCCCATTCTCTATCAGACTGCCATCCCGATTTTTGCCGAGGTGGACCCCGAAACCTTGAACCTCGACCCCGACTCAGTGGAGAGGAACATCACACCTAAAACGAGAGCCATCCTCCCCGTTCACCTGTTCGGCAACCCGTGCGACATGGACGCCCTCAATGACATTGCGCAACGACACGGCTTGACCGTGATCGAAGACTGTTCGCAAGCGCACTTCTGCACTTACAAGGGCAAGTTCGTCGGCACGCTCGGCGACATCGGCTGCTTCAGTTTGCAGCAAAGCAAGCACATCACCACCGGCGACGGCGGCATCACTGTCACCGATCATGAGGAGTTCGGCATCCGTGGCAAGCTGTTCGCGGACAAGGGCTGGCGGCGGGAGGAATATGGACCGCGCCACTACGTCGTGTTCGGTCCGAACTACCGCATGAACGAACTGACGGGCGCGGTGGCGTGCGCGCAGTTGCGTCGGGGGCAGGACATCGTCGCCGCCCGTCGTCGCAACGGCGATTTGCTGACGCAACTCATTCAGGACGTGGCGCACGTCCGCCCCCAAAAGTTGCTGGACGGCTGCCAGCACGGCTACTGGCTCTACGGGCTCATCGTGCAAAAAAACGCGCCCTTCACCGCTGATGAGTTCTCCAAGGCGATGCAAGCGGAAGGGTTGCCTGCCAGCCCGCACTATATCGGCAAGCCGATTTTCCTGTGCCACGAGGCTGTGCGCACGCAAACGCTGTTCGGCGACTCGCATTTCCCCTTCGACCATCCCCACGCGCGCAAGGGCATCACTTATGACGAAAACACTTGCCCCATCACGCAGGACGTTCTAAACCGTCTGGTCACGCTGCCGATGAGCGAGTTCTACACCGAAGAAGACGTGCACGACATCGCCGCAGGGATTCAAAAAGTGGCGCGACTCCTGCGGGCGTGATGAAGACACGGAAACCGCAGCGGGAATGTCGCCTGATTAGAGTCGCCTGCGACGCCGTCAAAGTTGAGACGCTTGGCTATTTGCTGCGCCGCTTCCTCCACTTTAATCCCTCCTCCGAAAATCGTCGTTGTCCTCGTTCTCGAACCTCACAAACGACCGACGACGAGGACGACGACGAGAACGATTTTCATACGGCCTGGTGTCCCACAAGGGACATGGATGATTCCTTCTCGATTCGCAGTTCGCGGAAAATCCACTCATCAAATGCTTCTGGCGATAGATGCTTTTCTTTGAGCGCACATCCTTCCCTTCCTTGTGCTGTCCTGCGCCGTTGATGCGTTGTCCTTGCGATGCTGCTGCCCCCTTCGCCATGGGGACCACAGGAGGCTGTCGGCTTATTTTGAACCTCCCCCGACCCCTCCTTGGTAAGGAGGGGAGTGGACCTCCCCCGACCCCTCCTTAGTTAAGGAGGGGAGTGGACCTCCCCTGCCCCCTCCTTGGTAAGGAGGGGAGTGGACCTCCCCTGCCCCCTCCTTAGTTAAGGAGGGGAGAGTTTTCGGATAGGCTCTTAATGCTCATGTGAACATGCGCCTCCTTCTCCCTTCCAAAACGACACCTCTCATTTTACCATGATAGTTTCTGCCCGTCTATTTTCGCCGACGTCGCATCGGAGGTGTCACGCGAACGCCTCACCGCGCCTTCACGTCCCATTCAAACGGAATCGTCGGGTCGAACGGGTCGCGGCGGAGTTCGTCGGGTGCGGCGCGGTTGTAATGCTCGGAGGGGATGTTGATGATGTAAGCTGGTTCGTTCCCCAGCGCGACGTAGCCGTGCCACACCAGCGGCGGCACTTGCACCAGAACCGGATTCCATTCCCCCGCGATGACTACCTGCGTTTGCCCCCGCGTGGGCGAATCAGGGCGGTCGTCGAACATGCCGATTTTGGCGTTGCCCTTCACGACGCAGAAGTGGTCGAACTGCAAGCGGTGGGCGTGCCACGCCGTCACGACGCCCGGATTGTGCACAGAAACGTAAACCTGCCCGAACTTCACGAACAGGTCATCGTCATCGCGCAGAATCTCCATCAAATAGCCGCGGTCATCCACATGCCGCGTGAGATGTTTAATCTTCACACCCTCAATCACACACTATCTCCTTTTCTCCGTTGGCACGTTCGCACGTTGGCACGTTAGCACGTTGGCACGTTGGCAGGTTGGCACGTTGAAACGTTGGCACGTTGAAAC
>JANWYM010000332.1 GCA_025055355.1 Abditibacteriales bacterium | reverse complement strand
ATAAAGTCGCCAGCCTGCCGCTCGCGGAGAACGTGCCGATTGACGGCGTGCCGACCGGACCGCGCAGCGTCCACTGGCGCCCCACCGAACCGGCGACGCTGGTGTGGGTGGAGGCATTGGACGACGGAGACCCACGCAAAAAAGTCCCGCACCGCGACCGCGTGCTGATGTGGAAAGCACCATTCGAGGGACAGCCCACAGAACTGACGAAAACCCAGCATCGCTACTCTGGTATCATCTGGGGCGAAAAGGGGCTGGCGCTCCTGCGCGAGTTTGACCGCGACCGCCGCTGGAGTCGCACGTTTCTCATCAACGCCGACAACCCCAGCCAGTCGCCGCGTTTGGTATGGGACTTGTCCAGCCAAGAGCGCTACAACAACCCCGGTGCGCCCGTCATGCGCCCGCTGCCCAACGGACAGAGCGTGATGTGGCAGCACGGCAACCACATCTTCCTCAGCGGACAGGGCGCGACGCCCCAGGGCGACCGTCCGTTCCTTGACCGCTTTGACCTGACCACGTTGAAGTCGGAGCGGATTTTCCGCTGCGACGAGAACAGTTATGAATCCGTCGTCGCGCTCGTTGCCGATGACGGCTCGCGTTTCATCACGCGCTATGAGACGCCCAATGACCCGCCGAACTATTTTCTGCGGACAGTGGCGCCCTCACCTCAAAAGGTCGCCCTGACGAACTTCCCCGACCCTGCGCCGCAACTGCGCGGCATCAAAAAGCAACTCATCACTTACAAACGTGCCGACGGCGTGCCGCTGTCGTTTACGCTCTACCTGCCAGCGGACTACCAGCCCGGTCAGCGATTGCCGACCGTCGTTTGGGCTTATCCGATGGAATTCACCGACCCCAGCACAGCGGGGCAGGTGTCGGGTTCGCCCCATCGGTTCACCCTCATCAGCGGTGCCTCACACCTGTTCTTCCTCACGCAGGGCTACGCGGTTCTGGACGACGTTGCCATGCCCGTCGTCGGCGACCCGGAAACGGTCAACAACACCTTCATTGAACAAATCATTGCCAACGCCCAAGCCGCGATTGACAAGGCTGTGGAGTTGGGCGTCACCGACCGCCACCGCGTCGGCGTCGGTGGACACAGTTACGGCGCGTTTATGACCGCCAACCTGCTCGCGCACTGCGACCTGTTCCGCGCCGGCATCGCTCGGAGCGGCGCTTACAATCGCACACTGACGCCGTTCGGTTTCCAGAACGAACGCCGCACGATTTGGGAAGCGCCCGACTTATACATTAAGGTTTCGCCCTTTATGTTCGCCCATAAAATCAACGAACCCATTCTACTCATTCACGGCGAAGCCGACAACAACGCCGGCACCTTTCCCATTCAGAGCGAGCGCCTGTTCCACGCCATCAAAGGCAACGGCGGCACCGTCCGCTTCGTCAGCCTCCCCCACGAATCGCACGGCTACATCGCCCGCGAGTCGGTGGAGCACACGCTGTTCGAGATGATTGCGTGGTTCGACAGATATGTGAAGAACGCGGGAAACTTATCCGCGGACAGCGCGAATCAACGCTGATCCGAGGGGAACTGCAGGAACTGAGAGGAACTAAGAGCCTATCCCAAAAACGACTGTCCCTCTGCGCCAGGGGATCACGGGGGGTGGTGTCCCCATGTTGAACCTCCCCCAACCCCTCCTTGGTAAGGAGGGGAGTTTTGGGGATAGGCTCTTAACCCAATCATTTGCCCGCTTGTGGTTGACGACTTCCAGAGGCTCCCGCAGCGACTTGCCCGCGATGGTCAGCCCCCGATTGTCGTCATCCGTTGGCGGAGTTCTACCCCAGTTCGAGGGCTTTGCGACAGTCCCCATCGTTCGGCACACACGCTGGGTTGCCCGCCGCACCATCGCCGCCTTCGCGGGCGTAGATGGGAATAGTGACTTTGCCTTTGGACAAACGCACGACGCAGTATCCCGCTCCCGACGTCACCGCCGCTTCGATGATCCCAATGCCACTCCTTCGCTCTCACCGCGTTGCTTCCTATCGCTATGCTCAAATCGCGTGGATGTAACTGCGTCTTCTGCTCCCATTTTAGCACTCGCGCCGATGAGGTGCAAATGCGACATTGATTTGCCGTGGATCAAATGAGGGTCATAAAGAGGATAGAATTGGGGGGTATCGGTCGTTTCTCTTCGTCAGGCACACTTCCGCTTTGTCGTCCGTCAACGGCAGCTGGGGGAGCAAGACCACCAACGCGGGCGTGACAACTTAGAGCCTATCCGAAAAACTCGCTATCTCCCTTTACTATGAGGACTAATAGCGGGTTGTTGGCTGGCTCTGGACCTCTCCCGACCCCTCCTTGATAAGGAGGGGAGAGTTTTCAGATAGGCTCTCAGAGCCTACCCCACAACTGGAGTCCCCAACTGGTTCGGGCACCTTTCCCTCAATCAGTTGAGGACTCCAGAGATTTTTGGGATAGGCTCTCCCCGTTACGGCTTTGACGAGCAACTGACGCAAAGGGTCTCCCCGTTGATGGGGATGAGTCAATTCACGTATGTGAGGGGTTCGGGCGGCGGGTGAGTCGGACCCACGTTGCAATCTGCGACGCGGCCAAGGGTATAGGACCACCCGCCTCTCGCTAAAGTTACAGGTCTCGATAGGTGAACTCCTTCTCCACTGCGTCATGCGCCTTGCCGTCCACTTCCACGTAGGGGTAAACGAAGAAGTTTAGTGGACCACCTTTGGGTTTAGGGGAGAGGGTGATGTCGCGTCCCAGACTGAGTTGCACGCGGTTTTCGTCATGCGCGCCGAAGAAATACTCTTTCTTAGAGGGGTCCTTTGCCGCTTCGGAAGCGTCCACGGGAACCCAGCCGTAGTCCTTGAGATACAACTCCGCCCAGCAGTGGTAGCCGCCGATCTTGCCTTCGCCGCGTTGGGCGGGCAGCGGCAGACCGATGGCGAAACGAGCGGGAATGTTCTGGGCGCGCGCCATGCCGATGATGAGGGCATGGAAGTCGCTGCAGTTGCCGCGCTTCTCATCGCAGACGAACATCAGGTCACCGCGCCCCCAGCCCTGTCCACTTTTGTCATATTTGACGTTCGCCACGACATAATCGTAAATCGCCTTCACTTTGGATGGCTCATCGGTTTTGTCGCCCACGACCTCCTGCGACAGCGTGCGAATGCGTTGGTTAATCGGCACAAGCGCGTCCGGCTGCAGGAAGCGCCGCATCAACCGCTGCTCGTTCGCTGTCAGCGTAGGAGCGTTGCCCTTCGACGCCGTGAGGAACGGGCGGTTGATATGCTCCCGCCGCGTCACCTGGAACGTCATCTCCACCGTGAGCGTGGACGCTTTCGGCTCTTTCACGAGGAGATAGAGCGACTTGTTGCCATACTCCTTTTCCTGCGTGATTTTGTAGGGGACTGGGGACTTGATGTTCAAACGCGAGATTTGCTGATGCGCGTCGCTCTGAGGGACGGGAATCCAGATCTCCACCCGCTGCGCACCCGTCGGGATGTCCTTGACGACGGCGCGATAGGTGATTTCAAACGTCCGCTGCTTGGGGGGCTCAAAGGAATGAGCGTTTCCTCCCACCATCAACAAGGCTATGCCCACTACCGCGTAAATACTTGCTGTCCGAGATAACATCTTCGCCTCCTGGGTCACGTTGATTATGTGCTGCGTCGGCTGGCGACGCTGCCATGCATTATAACGACGGGAGACGACGGACGGCAATTGAAATTGCCTATGGGAGAGGGGACAAAGGCAAGGAAGAATCAATCACTTGCGCCTGCGCAACGTGTTCACGACGAATTGCGCAAACGTGCGGGCAAGGGGAGAGAGGGTGCGTTGGGCGTGGCGGATGAGATGAAAACTGCGATGCAGCGGGAGGTCTTTGAAGCGCAGCGTTTTCAATGCGCCTGCAGCAACTTCATGATGGACGGCGCGCGCGGAGATGACGGCGATGCCGCCCCCGGCGGCAACGCATTGCTTGACGGCTTCGGTGCTGCCCAACTCGCACACGACGTTGAGGGCTCGCAACGGGTCGAAGCCGCGTTGGCGTAGGGCATCGTCAAAAGCGCGGCGCGTGCCTGAACCCGGTTCACGCACTACAAACGGCTCCTGCAAAATCTCCTCAACACTGACCGCCTCGCGACGAGCCAGCGGATGGTGGGGAGGGACGATGATGAGTAACTCGTCGTCCTCTAACCGCGTGCAGCGCAGGTCACGGTCGCGGGGACAGAAACCGATCATGCCGATTTCCAGCGCGCCGCTCTCCACGGCATCGGTAATTTGCCTGCTGTCGCGGATGAACAGGCGGAGGGTGACCCCCGGATACTGTCGCTTGAACTGCGCAACCAGTGGGGGGAGAATATATTCGCCGGGAATCGTGCTGCCACCGATCTCCAATTCGCCTCGCATCAAGCCCAGAAAATCGCTGAGTTCCTGCACGGCTGCCTCCCGCAGCGCCAGCAGCTTTTTGGCGTGTTGATAGAGGATCTGTCCGGCGCGGGTCGGTATCACCTCGCGCCCGTTGCGGTCCAGTAGCCGGGTGCCGATGCGCTGCTCCAGAGACTGAATCCGTCCGCTGACCGTTGGCTGCGTGAGAAACAAATCGTCGGCGGCGCGGGTGAAACTCTTGCGCTCGACGATCTTGCAGAAAATCTCCAGTTGCCGCAGGTCAATGTCACTGCCGTTGATCTCTTTCATCGGTTGTCACTTCACATCATCTGCTTAGAGCCTCTCCAACAACCGGGAGGGCAAGGCTCCCGCCGAGCCGAGCGTTCCTGCCCACCCACCCCTGTGTCGGGATGCAGCTCCACCGGAGCGTCGCCCTCCCGGTCGGCGGCTTTGCCTCGCTGGTGGTATCCAGGTAGGCTGGAAGCCTACACTACACGGTTAGTGGCGCTCCCCTGCGAGGGATTATAGCAAGCACAGGCGGGAGAGTCAATCGCGAAGCGGCACCTCCAGCAAGTCTTCGGCGATGAGGACATGAGGGAACACGGCTGCCGCCTGCTGCTGAAGCATCGCAGCGTCTTCGTAGCGCGGGCTGATGTGCGTCAGCAGCAGCCGCTTCACGCCCGCTGCCCGGGCAATTTCGGCGGCTTGCACGACGGTGGAATGCCCTTTTCCCCACGCGCGGGCAGCAAGGCAGTGGTCGAAGGTGCCTTCGTAGATGAGCAGGTCGGCGTCCCGCGCTAACTCCATGGCGTTCGGACAGGGGCGCGTGTCCGTGCAGTAAACTACCTTACACCCTCGGCGCGGTGCCCCCAATACCTGCTGCGGTTCGACCGCCGTTCCATCGGGTAGGGTCACGCGCTCGCCGCGC
>JANWYM010000331.1 GCA_025055355.1 Abditibacteriales bacterium | reverse complement strand
GGGCGGATCAAACGTTATGGCCAGAGGCGCGCGACAGTGGACATGCTCAACCTGGTGTTCGAGCAGACTGTGGACGAGAAGATCTACGAGCGCTTGTCCGAGCGGATGAAAGACCGCTACGACATTTTCGGCTCGCTGCCCGACACTATTAAAGATGAATGGATTGAGGACATTGAGTCCCTAAGTGAAAAGTTGGATGCGTATATCAACGCGCAGCGCAAGGCGACAGGATTTGATCTTCGCTACACGGAAACAATAGCACCCACGGACAAGGACTGGCGCGACTGCACGGAGGTTTTGTCGAGACGCGATCTTTCGGTCCTTCTGAACGCGGGTTGGAGCTGAGGATTTGGCCTCATGTCTTGGGCATCCAAGCGAGATGGGCAATCGCTTACCGTAGTGGTGAACGCGCGAGTTCTGACCACAAGGCGTAGTGTGCACGGATTTCCGTGAAGAAGTTGCCTAAAGTTAAGGACCTAGGACCGGCGGATACAGGCCCGCGACGAACGCCGTGGAACACCGCCGAGAAATATCCAATTTGGTAGAGGTTGGGCGCTGAGTGATGGTGGCCAGGGACGGAATCGAACCGCCGACACGCGGATTTTCAGTCCGCTGCTCTACCAACTGAGCTACCTCGGCTTGCTGGCGCGCCCGACCGGATTCGAACCGGCGATCTCCAGATTGACAGCCTGGTGTCCTAGGCCTCTAGACGACGGGCGCACGTTTCGTCAGCACCCATTATTCTACACGCCCACCGCGCCTTTGTCAATCCCCTGCGCGAAAGAAAAAGGCAGAGGGAAAGTCTCCCTCCCTCTGCCTTGCACGTCTCTAAAGCTCTCTGCGGCTCTCTGCGCCTGCTCTGCGTTCTCCGCGTGGAAAGTCTCCCTTCCTCAAAGCTGTCAGGGGCGCCCACCCCTACGTGGAGCTGGCAGGGACGCCCGCCCCTACCATCGGGCTGGCAGGGACGCCCGCCCCTACCATCGGGCTGGCAGAGACGCCCGCCCCTACGTGGGGCTGGCAGGGACGCCCGCCCCTACTAATCACGTCCCCCGTTTCACGCAATTACTTCCATCTTGCCCGGGTCGAACCGCACGGCTTTGTTCTGGCGATAGGAGATTTCTGCCATGCAGAGGGCGACCATGACAGGGGCGGCGACCTCCACGGGGCAGAACAGTTTCTCACCGTCGCGGATGGCTTTAAGCCAGTTCCTCTCGTGAACGCCGATGTTCTCGCCTGTGCCGCCGGCTGGTTCGTTCATCTCCTCCACCTCGTCGGCGTAGGTGGACTCCGGTCTGATGGCGATGTTGTTGCCGCCGATGGTCATAACGCCTTTGTTGCCGCGGATGAGGTCGGGCAAGCCCAGTTCGCTGCACGTGGAACCCGCGACGAGGACGGTGTGCTTGCTGGGGTATTCGACCAGGACGTGAATGGTGTCGGGCACCTCGCGGTCGGTTTGGACGTAGATGCCACCGCTGGCGACGACGCGCGCCGGCCACTCGATGCCGATGGCAATCATGAACGGCGTCAGGCGATGCGGGAATAGGTCGTGGGTGATGCCGCCTGAATATGCCCAGTATTTACGCCAGCGGAAATAGTGGTCGCGGTTGAAGGGGATGTTGCCTGTGACTTGCTTCGCTGGTCCCAGCCAGGCGTTCCAGTCGAGGTTATCAGGGCTGGCGCTCTGGTCAATGCCGTAGTTCCACTCGCCGCCTTTGGAGTTGCGGCAGTAACTCGTCTGACTCCAGACGACCTTGCCGATCTTGCCTGCTTTGATGAGTTCGTTCGCCTTGCGCCACTTGTCGTCGCTGGTGAACTGCACGCCGATTTGCACGGCTTGTTTGGGGTGCGCCTGGGCCGCTTTATACATCTTGATGCACTCGTCCAGATAGCGCGACATGGGCTTTTCGCAGTAAACGTGCTTGCCCGCGTCGAGGGCGTCCAGGAACATCTGGCAGTGCCAGTGTTCGGGCGAGGCAATGAGGACAGCATCCACGTCTTTGTTCTCCAGGAGTTTGCGGTAATCGTGGTAGACCGTGCCGCCGGTGGCGGCTTTCGCTGCCTCTTTGCGTTTCTCCCAGATGTCGCACACCGCGATGATTTCAATGTTGTCTTCTTTCTTCCGCCCCATCATGCTGTGGACGTGCGCCATGCCCATGCCACCGACGCCGATGAAGCCGAGACGGATGCGGTCGTTGGCGCCGAGGGCATGGGCGCGGCTGGTCGTCCATCCGCTGACCATCAGCCCTGCAGCAAGTGCGCCTGTCGTCTTGATGAAATCGCGTCGCGTTGTCTGTTCTTCTTTCCGTTCACTCATTTTTAAACCTCCCGTTATTGGTTTCAGAGCCTTAGACATCGCCCTCCCCATCGGGGTATCGCGGAACGAGGAGGGCGAGGGAGAAATTGGAGGGATTCCCCCTACACCGTAAACCACTCCGGCTGGAAGGTGACCTTGGTTCTGTTGCGCACGGCTTCGTTGGCTTTGATGGCGATGACGGCGGCTTGCAAGCCCTCGCGCCCGCCGCAGTGAGGTTTCTTGCCCTCGCGGATGTTCGCCACGAACTCCTCAATCGCGTAGAAGAAGGAGTTCTTCCCCGCCTCTTTTTGCCGTTTGACTTTGCCGGGTTCGAGCCCCTGCGCGAGAAGTTTGGTCGCGTCGGCGATGAGGACGATGCCCTCTTCATCGCCCACCATCTCCTTCGCCGCGTAAACCTCCCAGCCGAAAACGTCAGCATCGGCTTCCTTGAACAACCAACTGCGTTCATCGCGCAGCACGATCGCACCGCCCGCGCCCGCCACCTGTTCAAAGACGCCGTCGTGCGTGCACACGAGAGTCGCGGAGTAGTTCACCGTGACGTTGTCAGGATATTCAAAGATGCAATGCACGGTGTCGAACGTTTCGCGTCCATCGTTCCAAAACGTGATGCCGCCCCAGCCCGTCACGGACACGGGGCGCTTGTTGATATACCACGTCAGCACATCCAGTTGATGGCTGCCGAACTCCCCCATGAGCCCTGCTGAGGTGTCGTGGTAAAGTTTCCAGTTCAGCACCCGCCGCCACTTCTCGTCGCTGACGGCGCGCCGCCAACTTTGCTTTTTGTTCCACTGCGCCCGCCCCATCGTGACGTCCTTGACCATGCCCGCGCGGACGAATCGGAGGACGTGATGGTAGAGCGGATTGGAGCGCTGGTGGTGTCCGACCTGAAAGACCTGCTTCGAGGCTTCTGCCGCCCGCACGATCTCTTTGGCGTCTTCGATGCTGATCGCCAGCGGGGCTTCGCAGTAAACATGCTTGCCCGCTTGCAGGGCGGCGAGGCTGATCTCTTTGTGCGTGGTCGGCGGGGTGGCGATGAACACGGCGTCCAAATCTTTCTCCGCCTCGAGCAACGCCCGGTAATCGTCGTAGGACTTGGGTGAGGCTTTAGGTCCCGCCGCCGTCAGCCCTTTCTTCAGATTGGACGGATAGATGTCGCACAGTGCCGCGATATGAATGTCGGGGATGCGCGTCATCTGGGAAATGAGGTTTTGTCCTTGGAGCCCCGTCCCAATCACTCCCACGCGCAGCGGGGGGAGTTGGGGCTTAGGCGGTTCGCCTTGCGGGGAACTTGTCTCCTGATGGATCAGCGACAACGCTACGACAGCGGTGGCGCCGGATAAAAACGTCCGCCGGCTGATGAGGTCGTGTTGTTGCATACAACCCCCAACAGACCGCCGATTCAATAGACGGATGCGGACGACGTCTGCGTCTGTCCATTTAATCAGCGGTATCACACTTTCATCGGAAAATCCGGGAGGCATTTTAGCAGGACGCGGAGGAAGTTGCAAGGTGGAACGCCCGCAGATGTCGGGCGAGATGCCCAACGACCAGCCCAGAACGCAAAACCGAACCGTTCAACTCGCCCACCGTTTCGCCAGTTCCGTTTGGAGAGCGCGGAGGTCGCGGATGAGGATTTGGCGGCGGACAACGTTGAGGTAGCCTTTCTTACGGTAGTAGGACAACGCTTTGTTGACGGTCTCGCGGGTGGAGCCGACGTAGCCTGCCAGGTCGGACTGCGTCAGGTTGAGGGCAATGCTCCTGCCCCGCTCGGTGTCCACCCCGTATTCCTGCGCCAGGTCAATGAGGACCTTCAACACGCGCCCGTAAACGTCGAGCGAGGTGAGGGCTTGAATGAGTCCGTCGGCGTCACGCAACCGTCCTCCCACGACTTGCAGGAGGTGAATGGCGATGTGGGGATTGCGCTCAATACATTCCAGCAGATGCTCGCGTTCCAGCAGCAACGTGGTCGTGTCCTCCATCGCCGTGGCGTCGGCGGAGCGCTCTTTGCCGTCGAACAAACTCAATTCCCCGAAGAACTCGTTAGGTCCCAAAATATCGTAGATGAATTCCTCACCGTCGCCGCGCAGGGCGTGAATTTTAACCTTGCCGGAGACGATGATATAAAGCGTGCTGCCGGGTTCATCCTTGTAAAAAATCGTCTCCCCTGCTCGGAAGCGACGTGTGCGCATGCGTTGGGCGATGAGTTGCCGCTGTTCCTCGCTCAAGTCCATAAACAGCGGCACGTGTGCCAGGACGCTTGCCGTCGACATACCCTCTCCCCTCCCTAAATATCATCGGCATTATACCCCTCACGCGGTGGCTTCATGCACATAAAAGTGATGAACGTCACATTCCCCCTGTCCCCTTGGGGGTAAACTCAGGGCAGAGAGCCAAGAGCAGGCGGAGTCTCGCGCCCGTCTCATTGCGCCCACGCAAGGCACGGCAACCCGCAATGAGACGGGGTGATGGCTCCGCCCAATTCCCTCTTCGGGTGTGCGGCCCCGCGCAATTGAGTGCAAACTGGACGCCATAGGCCCTGAGCAGGAACGCTCGGCGGACATGATGTTGTATGTTCTGGTCAAGCGTTACGTGGATTTCGCGGTGGACGTCCATGGGAAGCAGCAAAGTTGGACCGCATCGAGCGGGTGATAGGGATTCAGGCGAGTTCTGCCGACACCCTGACCAATGAACTCATGAACCTAACCAGGGTGAGGCGGCCGCCCTCATTCTCAGATTCTCATGGCGTCCATCTCCCTTGACTAAGAGCCTATCCCAAAACTGGGTGGCGCAGGCTGCCAGCCTGCATAAAAACGCCGATAGGATGTCGGCGCTACGCGGTTTGCGGAGGGGCTCTGAAATATATCCTTCTCCCCGTTACCCTCGCCAATCTCGCGCCGGCGGTGGGAGGGATAAACTATAGCAGCATCACACACAATGGAGAGTCTTCAAGATATTTGGACAGGGATTGCTTCGCTACGCTC
>JANWYM010000330.1 GCA_025055355.1 Abditibacteriales bacterium | reverse complement strand
TGACGATCTACTGCATGTTGCTGGTGACCTCCTCCATTCCCGGTCAGCAGTTCGCCACCTATTTTTACATGGCGATGGTCGGTCCTGTGTATTACGCCTCGCCGCAGAACCGCCACTACGACCTGTTCCTGAAATACTTCCGCACCCGCATCCCCGGCATGGAGGACTGGCTCGTGCCAACGCTCGACCCCGACGCCCCCATCGTGCGGCAGGCGTTTGAGGGCATCCCCAAAGGCGGCACGGTGCCTTACCCCGACTGGGCGCAACGGCTGAGGCGCATCGAGGAGAACGCGCCGTCCTTCCTCAAGCCCGCCGCCGCGTGGCTGCCGTATTACGCGTGGTGGGTCAAGCCGATTCTGTTCTGGACGCCGCTGGTCATCGGCATCTTCTGGGTGACGATTTGCTTCTCCGCCTTGCTGCGGCGGCAGTGGGTCGAACATGAACGGTTGCTGTTCCCGCTCGCGGAAGTGCCGCTCGAGGTCACAGCGACGCAAAACGGTTTGCCCCTCGGTGCGCCGCTGTTCAAAAACTGGCTTTTCTGGCTGTTTTTCGCCGTCCCCGTCGTCATTCACTCGCTCAACGCGATGCACTTTTACAGCGACCGCTGGCCTGAAATTGACCTCAAACCCAGCACGCAGAACATGTTCAGCGACCGCCCGTGGAACACCTTCAACTGGACGACGTTGAGCATCTACTTCTACATGATTGGCATCACCTACCTCTTAACGACGGAGATGGGGTTTTCGTGGTGGTTCTTCTGGGTGGCGCGGAAGTGGAACATCTTCTTCCGCACGATGTTCGGGCTGGAAGACCACGGCGCGGTCATGCAGCAATACAGCATCGGCGCGTTCATCGTCCTCATCGCGTTTTACCTCTACGTCATGCGCGGGCATCTGTGGGACGTCCTCCGCAAAGCCCTCGGCAAAGCGCCGCACGTGGACGACTCGCAGGAGCCGTTGTCGTATCGCGCGACGCTGTTCGGACTCCTCATCGGATTGGGCATCCTCTTCGCGTGGTGCTGGGCGATCGGGATGCCGCTGGCACACGCCTTGTTGCTGTGGACGGCGTATTTCGGGGGGATTCTGGTGCTGACGCGCATGGTGTCGGAGGCGGGGCTGTTTGTGTTCTGGCTGCCAATTTCC
Source organism: Abditibacteriales bacterium (assembly GCA_025055355.1). Lineage (GTDB taxonomy): Bacteria > Armatimonadota > Abditibacteriia > Abditibacteriales > JANWYM01 > JANWYM01. Next base: position 4,167 of record JANWYM010000330.1, on the reverse strand, counting down.
CCGCAGGGGATGGTGGTGAGCGCCATCGGCAACGTGGACCTGCCCGCCCGTTCCATCACCGCGATGTCGCTCGTGGGCTGGAAGATTCAGGACTCCGCCTCCAACATCATGCCCAACGCGCTGCAAGGCTTCAAAATCGCCGGCGAGACGGGCATGAACCAGCGCAAGTTGTTTTTCTGGATGTTCGCGGCGATTGTGGTGGCGGTGTTCGCCTGTCACATCCCCAGCATCTACATTTTCTACACCTACACCGTGCCGCACTTTGGCTGGTGGCCTAAGGGCACCTCGCGGGCGATCAGCAACCAGATTATTGACTTCATGGTGCGCCCGCAGGAGTTCCGCGCGGGGGAATGGGGCAACGTCGGCGCGGGCGTCCTCTTTTGCTCGTTCCTGTTGCTGATGCGGCAGAAGTTCCTCTGGTGGCCGTTTCACCCGCTTGGCTTCGCGGGGGCGTTCGGGACGTGGTTCGGCGACCGCTACGGGTTCTCCATGTTCTTAGGCTGGCTGGGCAAGGTCATCGTCCTCAAAGCCGGCGGGGCGAAAGCGTGGCGCGCCTGCCGCCCGGCGGCGCTCGGACTTATCATCGGCGATACCTTCATCCTCTTCCTCTGGCTGCTGCTGCAGTTGATTTGGAGCCCGGGGGATAAGGTGTTGATTATTGAGTGACTCAACTTTCGCGTTTTGCCTCCTCCTTCGAGCATGCCTGTCATGGCGTTTTCCTGGGGTGGGCAGGGAGAGAAGCGCGAAACGCAAAAGTTTGGTGAGTGAGTGTGACGAGCAGGGCAGCCATCCCAAACTCTTTGGTGCGGCGCAACAGCGACAACACCTCGGCGCTGCGCAGCAACCCCTTCGTCGGGATACAGCCCTATTTCAAACACATCCCACCCAGATTGTGCGGATTATCAAGCGATATATTTGACTCAACTTCACAAGATATGATAAACTGCCTCAGAGAAGCGTCGCCTCTACAATTCGGTGAATGCTGCGTAATGCACGCGAGAGAACAATGCTATATCGCTAACGGTTCATCATTCCCACAAAAGTTACGCAGTTGCTGAACTTGTCAAACGTTCAGAGCACACGAAAGCGAGGAAACTATGTCCAAGTCATCAATTATTGTTGACGGTGTATGTCCCTTCTGCGCCACCGTCGTCGCCGTGCCGCTGGCGGAGCATATCCAGCAGGCGCACGGTGCGGACGCCCTGAAACGTGCTGTGCTTGCCGACAAGCAACGCGGCTTGTCCGACCCGTTTATCGGCGCGAAGTATGGCATCTCCTTTCGCTATTTGGAGCGCGTCATCACCGAAGCCATCGGCGCCAACGTCAGCGTCCTCGCCCGCCCCAAGCGCATCACCCATTATCAGCCCAAAGACTTCCATTTGGAGACGACGACGGTATGGAGTTTCAAGCAGCGCGGCAACTGGGCAACCCACGACGGGCGCTATCGCGGCAACTGGTCGCCCTACATCCCGCGCAACCTGATTCTGCGCTACTCGCAGCCGAACGAACTTGTGCTGGATCCGTTCGTCGGTGGCGGCACGACGGCAGTGGAAGCGAAGTTACTGGGGCGGCGGTGTATTGCCCGAGACATCAACCCGGACGCCGTAGCGCTTACAAAAGAGAATCTAAACTTCGACCTTCCCATGTCGCTTTTCAACAGGGCGACTGTGTATGAACCAGAGGTCGCAGTGGGAGATGCACGCGACCTGTCCGGCATTGCCGACAACAGCGTTGACTTCATTTGCGCCCACCCGCCTTATGCGGGCATCATCAGCTACTCGGCGACGGTGGACGGCGACCTGTCGCAGTTGTCGCACTCCAAGTATTTGGAGGGGATAAGTGCCGTCGCTTCTGAGTGCTATCGTGTGCTCAAACGCGGGCGGCAGTGCGCCGTCCTCATCGGCGACACGCGGCAAAAAAAACAAGTTGTGCCGATGGGTTTTCAAGTCATTCGGCTGTTTCTGGACGCAGGCTTTCATCTCAAGGAACTCATCATCAAGCGGCAGCACCACTGCAAAACCACAGGCTTCTGGTATACGAATAGCATCAAGTTTAACTTCCTGCTGCTCGCTCACGAATACCTGCCCGTCTTTGAAAAGCCTTCGTTGTCTGCTGTCGCTGAAGCGCGTTCCTCATGGCGCGTGCCGCTTTCGCAACGAACGTTGATTGAACGCGTGAGGCAAGTCGAGTGCGAAAAATTGGAGACAACGACCGTATGGCTCTTTCCACCTAACCGCATGGACGCCGAAATCCGCCGCAACTTGCTGGCGCGTTTCGCCACACAGCCAACGTCCATCGCGGAGATTCAACTTGGCGATGCGCATGATGGGGCAGATAACTCCGAATTGCCATCTGGTGCCCTTGCGCTCGTCCACTTTCCAAATGACTTAAAGGCATGGCGTGGACAAGATGTGAGCCGCTACATTAGCACAGTGAGACACCTTGCCGATAACATCGCGGCGATGTCACCTACTACTACGTTCGTCATTGAAGCACAAGACGTGCGAGTGAACGGCTATGTGCAACCTTTGGGATTGCTTGCTTATGAGGCGTTGAAGGAACACCCGATGCTACGGCTGCGAGAGATTGTTGTCGTTGCGCCTGACGAGGTAGAAGAGAAGAGAACAGCCGAAAATGAGTTGACGATTGTGCATCGGTATCTGCTGATCTTCACGCGGAGGGCATCTATATAGGGGAGGTCTGCGGCAACGATGAACGATGAACCCTGGCGCGCAATATTCGAAGCATACAACATTCATACACACGACTTTACAGCAAGTCCGTTTAACATAACTGCTGATCAGATTAAGCAGGCTACGAGGGATTTCCAACAAACCAATCAGCGCGAGGTCCGCATTCTCTGCAAACAGGATACACGCGAATCACGCCCACAAGTATTCAAGGACCGGGGCCTGTTTATTCTTCCAACAAGGAATGGCGAGTATTGCATCTTGCAAGGCGAGGGTTACGTGGACATTCCGCCTATTGAAAGCGAACTCCAAGTACATCAATCGTGCCTGGACTTTCAACTTCTTTCGTCACGAATCGGCAACTCTGAGATGCAGCACTTAGACTATGCCTATGCGACGAGTCTCATCCGCGCGTTTCTGAATGATCAGACTCTGGTTCTCACAATTCGCGGCCGAAAGTACACCCCGCCGTTTGACTTTCGCGTTGGGAGGCATACGATTCGCGTTCAAGGCGTCCAAACCGAAGTGGACGCTGGCTACGAAGGAAGAGACCAGATCGCTCTGGTGGAAGCCAAGAACGCAGGCGATACTAATGTCATTATTCGGCAGTTGTTTTATCCCTTTCGGCAATGGTTGCAGCATACAGGGAAAACTGTAAAGACGCTGTTCTTTGAGAAGCAAGAGCATGAGTATCGCATTTGGCATTTCCACTTCCGCGACCAGAATGACTACAACAGCATTGAACTATTAGAGTCCAAAAGGTTTAGGATTGTTGAATCATAGACACCGGTTGGGCTGCCACGTAAAGTCTTTTCAGCACCGCGTTGTTTTCCAGACGCGCCTTCACACGGCTTGCACCCTCGGCCATTCCAATTCTATGCCTTGTTCCCGCAGTAGCGTTTGAAAATCACGCAGCAGGTTTTCATCCTCACGCACCTGGCGAGGGCGCACGTTGCGCTCCAGACAGAAGGCTGCCAGCAAACCAGCCGATTCGCCGATGTTCCATTCGACGGGATGAAGGCGGTAGCAGCCGTTGGTGATGTGCGTGACGCCGAGGTTTTTGCAGGCGGGCAGAAGGTTTTCGACGCGCACGGGAATCAGCGCGCCGAGGGGAATCTGGAAGGGCAATGAACTGATGTCAATGTAGTTGTCGCCGCCCGTCGAAGGGTGCAGATCAATGCGGTAGCAGCCGACGCCAACGCTGTCGGGGAAGAATGCCGCCGTGTCCTTGCCGCGCGCGTCCTTGCCGACGTGGTTCTCCGTGACGGTGAACACCGCGCGCAGGCGGCGCGATTCGCGGATGTAGGGATACTTCGCCAAGCCGTCCGCTGTGCCCGTCATGTCGGGGCGCAGATACAAGCCAGGATAGCCCACGCCGCCGTCGGGGCGCGGGGCTTCGGTTTGCAGCCAGTAGAGCAGACTGAGCGAGAGTTGCTTTGCTTCCTCCAGGTATCGCGCCACAAGGTCGGGCGGTTGG
>JANWYM010000032.1 GCA_025055355.1 Abditibacteriales bacterium | reverse complement strand
TATGCAGATGGAGAGCCGCTGGTGAGTGTGATTGATAAGTGGAAGAGATACTGGCACTACTCATTCTACTATTGCGAACCCCTCCACGCGGGGACGCGGAATCTCAAACGACAATCCTCGTGAACTGGTGACTAACCGAACCCAACTGGTCAGCGCCGAGCCTTTACCCGCATTGATCCACACCTGCGCTGGAAAGCCTGTCTCCGAGAGCCATCGCAGGCTGGCTTCCTGTTCCACCGTCCCGTCTGCCTTCAACTCCTGAAACTTTACGCGAAAAACCTGCCGCTGCTGTCCGCCCCACTCTACCGTTTCCACACTCACTTCTTGGCGCGGATAAAGTTTGCCCGGTTCGCACGCAATACGACTGAAAGTTTGCCCTTCTCCTAAACGTTTGACGGTCCCATCTGGGCGGCGGAACTCAAACGGATTTGAGTCCACCTCTCTTCTCTTTCCTTCTACCAGCGGAAACACAGGCCAGCAGCGAGGAAACTGAAATGCCCATGTCGGCTGTCCGGGTGTTTGCATTTCCTCCAGCAACACTTCTCCAGCCTTCCCCAGACTCTCACGTCGGAACATTGAAAGGTCTGTGACGTTGAAGTAGAGAAACTCCCTTGTCTGTTCCAGCGCTCCTGAGAGACTATAAGGTGTGAGGGACACCTTATATGCTGAATATCCTTCCACATTGACAGTCGCCTCCACCTTATACCTTGCCCGTTGAGGCTCCCGCCATTCAATCAATACACCTGTAACACTGAGACTACTTGCCTCGACTTCCCACCAATCCCCGACCTGCCAGGTCGGGGTGAGCAAGGATCGCCCACTTTGGGCAGGGGCTTCTTGATGGCTCAATAGCCACCAACTCACGACGCCAATCATGATCACACCTACAGTGGTAAAGATACATACCGCCGTTCTCTTCGTTCCTTTCATTGTTCCTTCACCTCGCTTATGGAGTTAAAATCTCGTCAACTTTGGTCGAGTTCAAGTTTGCCTGACATGGACCGGGCGATCTGGGTATCACCGGCACCCATAGGAAATCTGGATTCTCGGCTCTGTTAGGGTGGGCGGGCTTCCAGCGCCCGTCCACTACCTTTCCCGCTTGATCATACTTCAACCAATAGTCTAATGCCATGTGTGTCACGTACAGGTCTAACTCTGGCGGGTCGTTCATGATGTAATCAGGGTTATTGCTGGAATTGACGTAGTAAAGTACACATGTGACATCCACCCTCATCTTGTCCCGAAGGTCTGCCCACATATTGGCTTCATATTTCCACAGCGGATGCGACCAAACTTGCGTATATGGATCCCTATCCATCACTACTGCCCTCCGACTGCCCCGAATCCACTTTGCTATGAAGTCGTGAAATTTATGCGGCGGAGGATCAAAAGGGTTATCCCCAGGATCCCCATCATAACGCGGACCTAAGCCACTCTGCTTCGGGACTGCCATAATGGAGTCCCGTCAATAACCCCTTCAAATCCCCTACCCAGAAGGTAATCCCTGCTTTCGTGAGTGGCAAGCGAGGCTCAGACTCCACAATCGCCGCCGCTGCCCAGGCGTGACAGTGTCCATACCAATCGTCACTACCACTGGCGGTATACACCCTGTGTCCTCCATTGTTTAAAGGACGGGCTTCAGCACTTCGCACTCCGGGGTTTGTGCTGGTCGTCACCCAAACATATTGGTCATATTTGTCATACGGTCCACCGGCATCGTAAAGGTTGGGGTTCATGGCATCTTCCATCGGCCACCACCAGCCTGCCCAAGGCACTTTGTTGGCTCGTCCTATCTGCACAAAAGTCGCACCCACTGTGAACGCCCGCACCGCCCCACCATTCCGGTAGAGGTGCGCACAATACCAGCCGGGTTGAGCAGGGTTGGTCGGGTCACTGCCGCCGACTTCCACCTGCACATACTTTGCCCCGTCTGGTATAGCGCCGAACGTGCGCGGCACCGACTGATCTTGTCCCCCCGCATATTTGAAAATGTCCAGAGTATAAGCAGGGTCTCCTTCCTATATCTTCACCTTCAAAGTCCCCCCCGTAGGCACATACACTTGCACACGAAAAACCCCGTCTACAAACTTGGGCTGCGTAATGCGTCTCGTTCCACCCAATCGCACTTGCGCTTCGGGGTCTATTGAAACAATCAGTCGCTCTGCACCGTTCGGCAACACTTCATACACATCGCACTGGTAGTCCCGCTCCTGCAAGGTGGGTAATCCGTCATCTTCCTTGCCATCCCAGATACTTTCTTGCTCACCTGCGCCCTTGTCCTCTTCAAAGGTGCGAATCAGTTGTGGACCACTCGTGCTCCCTTCCTCTGGCAAGGCGAATACCTTCACCCGCACCCGTCCCGCTCGTGGCATGTAATATCTCAACTTCACGTTGGAATCTTCTGGGTCATCGCTCTGCGGGTTAAAGTCAATGGGCTTCACTTGGGCAATGACCTTCACCGCGCCCTTGCTCCACGCCTCCACGCGCAGCGAGATGCGATGCAGGTTGTCGGGTTGCTCCGTCGGATAGGTCGGCCAGGGCAAGCGCACTTCCTGGTCACTCACGATTTGGGCTTTATGGGTCACATTCTGTCCCTGAAACGTCAGCCGCAGCGTCGCGGGGACAATCCCAATCGGGTCAAACCGAATGACCATCGGGTCTTCCAGCGCCAAGAGCGTCACTGCAGGCTGTGTGACTATAAAGCTGAGTCCCCGTTCCAACGCCCCCTTCTGCCGATGCCCCTTCTCCCGGTCGGCACGACTGTCTCGTGCCGAAATCACAAACCGATACCCCCCTGCCTTGTCCATCAAACTCACCGGCACCCGCACCAGCACCGAGTGCTGTTTCCCCTCCGCGCTCGTCGTCAGTCCATCACTTGCATTATGTTCTATGCACAACAGACCGGAGATAGACCACTCTGTCACCTTCTGCAAGTCCGGGTCATACAACGCAATCTTGCCCGCCGACGCCCCCCGCAGCGGCTGGTAGTCCTCCGGGTCTTCGTCCACTGCCCCATCGCCATCATCATCTATTCCGTTCACCGCGTCCTCATTCTCCTATAAATCCCCGTCGTTGTCCAGCGGCACGGGCGCACAATCCTTGCCTCCACCTGCCGAGATGGACGATGGTAACGGCGGAGCCGGCGTGCCAGACTTGTCCCTCCGGGAAGAACGCGCAGGTGTTCCACAGTCCCCGCCGACAAAACCTGAGCGCGGTCAAAGCGATGCTGCAACAAAAGATGGCGCAGTAGTTCAAGGAGTCGGAGGCGGACCGTTTCGAAGACGTTCAGCGGCGAGGGGCGTTGTCATCGGCATAGCCGCAACCAAGGCGGTTATGCATAATAGCACAGTTAGAAGACCTGTGCTAAACGGGGAGCCTATACACTTCTCGAAACCCTATCTCTTGCCTGTACTCACGACTCTATTTCTCTTCCTTATTGTCACTGGTTGCATAGCTGCACGGAGATGTCGGATTATCTCGGCATGACCACCCTCTACTGCATACATCAACGCCGTCTTCCCATGATTATCTCTCGCATTAATGTCCGCGCCTTTGGCAAGCAGCAGTTTGATGATAGCAATATAACGTTGCGCTTCAATAGTTAAGGCTGCCTTACTTTTCATGCCAGTATTATCTACCAAGTAGGCTTGTGCGGCATACATCAAGGCAGTCTTGCCCTTTTTGTCTTTCGTGTTCACGTCCGCACCTTTGTCCAGTAAAATCTTCACAGTTTCGAGATAACTTTCTTCCGCTGCGATCATCAAAGCAGTCCTGCCCCCTCTATCTTTCGCGTTCACGTCCGCACCTTTGTCCAGTAAGACCTTCGCCATGTCAGTGCGACCACCATGAGCCGCGTGTATCAATGCCGTCCAGCCTCCGACGTCCCTCGCATTCACGTCTGCGCCTTTGGCAAGTAAGGATTGCACGATGGCAACGCGACGACTACCTATTGCATTCATCAAGGCTGTCCCGCCATAAGTATCTTTCACATTTACATCTGAACCTTTCTCCAGCAAGAGTTGCACAGCGGGGACACAACCACTGCCTGCCGCCCACTGCAAGGGAGTAGAGCCGTTCACGTCTGTCGCATGCACGTCCGCGCCTTTGTTGAGCAAGGCCTGCACAATTTCAGTGTGACAATTCTCTACTGCAAGTATTAGGGCTGTCCTACCATATCTATTTTTTACGTTCGCATCTGCGCCTTTGTCCAGTAGGACGTGCACAGTGGCAGCGTTCCCTTTCTCCACTGCCTCAATCAGGGCAGTATCTCGCTTATGCATACTCACTGCACAGTAGAGGGACCAACCTAGAGCAAGTACAAGAGCCACAGCCAGGAGGGCAATCGGAAGTGCCAGTAGCCAGATTACAATTCGTGTGTGCATCATACGACATCACACCAAATGGCGCATTAGAAAGTAGGCCACCCCATGCTCGACCTTATATCATTGATTTCTTGCAAAGTATGCCAAGGGCTCTAAGCCCCGCCTGATGAGTACTGAGTGCTGCTTCCCTTCCGTGCTCGTGGTTAACCCATCGTTCGCGTTGTGCTCAACACATAGCAGACTGGGGATAGACCACTCTGCCAACTTCTGCAACTCTTCCACGTAATACAACCGAATGACGCCCGCCGATGCCCCCCGTAACGGCTGGTAATCCCCCGGGTCCTCGTCCACTGCCCCATCCCCATCGTCGTCTCTCCCGTTCACCGCGTCTTCATTCTCCCGTAGATCCTCATCGTTGTCCAGCGGCACGGGCGCCTCGCGCAACTTGTAACGGCGGATGTAGTAGAGATGGTGGTCGTCACTCTCATCCTCCGACGTCCCGTTGTCGTCTTGCGGAGCGGCACTACCCGCGAGGAAGGCGCAGCACCCCATACTCAAAGGTTGACCGACGCCCCCTGCTCCCAGGTTCCCCTTTCATCTCGACCACCATCCCCTCTTCGCCGATCCACTCATAGACTCGCGTAATCCATCCCACCGATGCCACGTGCCTCACTGCCCCGCTGTTCATGTTCCACACCCACACGCTTTCTTTAGCCCCATGAGGCGCAAGCCACCCTTGCTGCAAAATCAGTCGCTCCCCATCCGGCACGATGGTCACTAACATGCATTGCCTTAAAGGTCTGAGTGACTCTGGATACGGGTGTTTCTCCCCGATAATCACTCGCTCCCGCTCCAGTTTATCCCCTGAATAATACCCTACGCAGATATGGTTATGGCGGGGCTTCACATACGACATCACAGCCGCCAGTTCTTTCCCCCCCCGCATCAACACGACAGAGCCAGCAGGACGCTCAACTTCCAATCCCCCTTCAATCCCGCCCCCATGAGTAGCGACGGCTCTATCATGTAACAGATGGTGACTCTCCGGCGTGAGCGTCTTGACCGTCCCATCCAACCCCACCACCACCACCTTGCCAAACCCTCGTTGGTCACTCCCCATCGCCCAAAACCGCTCCCCCTCCCCACACCAATACAACGGCATGCACTGTTCCCTCACCACCGACGCGGCAAGCCTTGTCCGTTGCCCCACCGCCCACACCCCCGAGGCCAGGGGCAACCCAAACACGCGCACCTCCCGCTCATAGGACGCTCTCCCCCGCTGAAAACTTCCTATCCCTATCACCTTCTCCCCCGATGGATGCGCCAACCACCTGAAGTTCTCTACCTCCCCCAGCGAACTCCCCATAGCCCCCTCATACACTCCCTGCGGCTCCCACCGCTCCGGCGCCTGCGGGTCCCACACCACCAGTTTCAAGTTCCTTGCCCACCACGCCTTCTTCTCCTCAGCCGTCTGATACGGCGGCTCTTTGTCCAACTCCCAATAACTCTTCACCCCTTCCACCGCCTTGATGAGCAGCCGACCCCCCACCCATTCTATCCCCAACACCACCAACCCTTTGCCCCGAGTGTTCAGCACCTCTTCTCCTAACGTCCAATCGCTCCGCAGACGCCACACCCTAACTGGACATTCCCCCCAACTTCCCCCTTCCCACTGCGCCACCCATCGCCGCTGCGGGTCCAACTTCACCACACAGTGGCTTTCTGCGCGCATCGCCGACCACGCAATCAGCTCCCCCACAGGGGGCTCCGCCGTCTGCCCGCCGCGCAGCAGCAGCCCGCACCCGACGATCAGGCTACTTACCCACAGCCCCCACTTAGGGCGCCTCCGCCCACGCATCCACCAGCGTCGGCACACGTCTTCTCTCGGGACTACGCAATCCCTCTGGAAGCGGTCGGTTATGTGTGACATAAGTTCCATCACTCCTCCTGATCGTTCTTGCCCACCGCCAGATGAACTGGTGCTGCCCCCGCCATCCCGCTGACGCCTCCCGCAGCGGCTGGTAGTCCTCCAGGTCCTCATCCACTGCCCCATCGCCATCATCATCTATTCCGTTCACCGCTTCCTCATTCTCCCATAAATCCCCATCGTTGTCCAGCGGCACGGGCACTTCTCACAGGACGGTCGCGGGATGGAGTCGGTGGGGAAGGGGGGAGGTATTGAAGAGAGAACAGAGATGCAGGATGAAAGCAACCGCCTTCATCTCTGGGCGACAACCAAGTAAAAGGTGTTGTCATCCGCAGCATACTCCGATGCGCCGCCTATTGAGAACGCGCCGGTTTCAGTCATCGGGTAGGTCTCCCGCAACTGCGGCGCCAAGGCGAATTATGCAAATCTGCCGATTGGGATGACGGTGAAGAAGTAGAGAAGCGTATTATAGCACTTCATCCATCCCTTACGCTTCGCCTCTCATTGTCGGTGGTGAAGATGGATGATACAGGGGTGGCAGATTAAGAGTGGTCAGTAACGCTAACTATTGAGACAGTTATTTATCGCTCCAAGAATGCCATATCTACCTCGCAGATGTAGAATCCTCCTTTCCCACATTGCGTTACATAGAGCCGCCCGTCTGTGCCAATCACGACGTCAGCTGATAAAATTTCCTCACCTGCGCCCTGTAAAGTTTTGTTGTGCGGCCACGGCAATGTAGCAACGATTCCTTGTTTGCCAAAAACAATCAATGCTGTCACCTTGACATCATCGAGGCGCCAACCACGCCACCAAATAAGGTCCCTATTGGGATCTATTCCCGCCAAGAAGCCATCCCATCCGGCTGGCACGGGAATTTCACTCGTCTTCATAGTCTCAGGATTAAGAATGATGTAACTGCCACCTATGCTCTTCGTGCGTCGCCACAATCGTCCTGCACTTAACCCCCATACACCAACGATGTGCTGAACAAGCCTCCCTTGTAAGTCAAACGCCGCAGCGCACGCAGTAAGTTTGGGGTCTTCCTCTACCGAACGGTCTGAACTGTGGAATTGAAGCCAAACGCGTCCTTGATTGTCCAACCCTATTATCGTCTCTACATAAGAGTGATTACACTGTGGACAACCATGCACTCGAAATTCCCCTAACTTTTGTCCCCCTGGGCTATAGATAGCCACCCCCTCATAGTCGCCACTGTATAGATGCAAGGCAATCTGCCCAGAAGAATTCACGGAAGGTCTAGAACGAGTGCCTTGTAGCGGTTTCAAAATGGTGACCACCTGTCCTGAGCGATTCAGTCGCACAATGCCACCGTTGACCTCTCCCATGACCCAGAAGGCACCCTTTTTATCTGGAGGTAAGAGTCTGGGAGCAAAGACTTCCCTGTTAGGCATCACGCGAAGGGCCAATTCCCCGGGTCGAGAGCCAACAGGATAACGGATAACTTGACGGAAGGAAACTTCTCCTTTCTGGGGCAGTGTGTCCGCATCAGGAACTCCACCCGTCACCTGATGGGGTGCTGATGGAGGGGCAACCTCCTGCTGCCTTTGCGCATAAGCGGCATACATAAGTGTGAACCCCACTACACATAGAACAAGAACGACAACAATTTTCTTCATGACTAATCCCCTCCTGTTGCAGGATGATTGTGTTCTATCACAAGGCTGAGGTGCCTGATTCTAAGGTTGGTAGGATTAAGGTAGTGTGATGGAAAGTGCTCATAGGTCGCCCAAATAAAAGCATACGCTCCATACTCAGATGGAGGAACTTCCTTAACATCAGCATCAGGGTAACCAAAGTTGGTATTCATCATCCTGTCTCTCGGAGAGACACGATGATTGTCCGGGTCGTCAGGATCAAGATGTCCCGCGAAGATGGTTGTATGGTCATAGTGGCCGTCTGGATGGAGATTGGTGTCAATGAACACCAAATCCCCCGCCCGTGGCTCGTTGACGGTAGAGATTTGTGGCTCACTGGTCGTGGCTGCCAAGGCGTGCGCTGACCAATCGTAGTTGTCAGACCCCAGACTGCCTCCCATCTTGCGATAGGCTGCCACTGCCACATCACAACAGTCTCCGCCAATGTATCGGTTCACTTGGGGCTGCACACTGGCGTAAATCGTGTTGATGCGAAGGAAAGTAGAGCACCAGCGCAGGTAACGAGTATAGAAGGCATACATCGAACTCACGCGCCGAACTTCCTCCTTAGGTCCATAGGTGTCAGTATTATTCTCATCAGGAGAATGCACGACTTGCCTGCCCGAACTCACTTTGACCTTGTAGCGTGTCGTGCCTAACTTCAGCCCGGCTTGAACTTGGACACCATTAAACCACTGCCATAGCCCCACACCGGAGCCAAGGGATGTCACCTTTTTCCAAGGGTTCTTGAACGGCGCATCGGCATCGCCATCTCCATCACTGTCGTTGTTGTGAGACTGCCAATCGGGGTCAATGTAGAACCATTCGAATTGCAGTTTAGCCCACTTCCAACGATTCAGAGACACTGTCTGTCCTCCCAGAATTGCTTTTGCGGGTAAAGTCACGTCAGTCGTGGGATGATATCCTAAGAACCAATGTGTGCCCTGACCAGTGATAGTTGCCTTGACAACCGCATACATATAGAGGGACTCATATTGGGGATTAGCGTTAGGGTTGGCCTCCACGATAGTATTTTCATCTCGAGGATAGGTGTTTGAATCGTTTTCCTGATATGGCTGTTTAGACACCACAATTCGAACCTCTTCCAACTTTGTGCGCCACTGCTGATTCCGCTCCAACGCCCACTTCCCCCGATGTCCCTTCTCCCTATCGGCGTGACTGTCCTTCGCGGAAATCACAAACCGATACCCCCCTGCCTTGTCCATCAAACTCACCGGCACCCGCACCAGCACCGAATGCTGCAGCCCTTCCGCGCTGGTGAGCAACCCATCGTTCGCGCCATGCTCCACACATAGCAGACTAGGGATTGCCCACTCCGCCAACTTCTGCAACTCCTCCACGTCATACAGCCGAATGACGCCCGCCGATGCCCCCGCAGCGGCTGATAGTCCACCGGGTCTTCATCCACTGCCCCATCGCCATCATCGTCTATCCCGTTCATCGGGTCCTCATTCTCCCATAAATCCCCATCGTTGTCCAGCGGCACGGGCACTTCCCGTAACTTGTAGCGACGGATGTAGTAGAGATGGTGGTCGTCGCCCTCATCCTCCGGCGTCCCGTTATCATCATGCCCCGCATACTCCGCCTCCGCGTTTCGCGTTGCGGGTGGCGGGTTTCGGGTGAAGTGAGACGTGCAACGTGCCACCCGCATCGGATGCCCTGCCTCATCCGTCGCGGGCATCAGCCTCATCCTCCCCGTGGACCGCTGGCTCGATCATTTTCGCACCCTGACCGACGTTGTGGGCGACAGCGGGGGCGCGGCGAGGCGGGAGAGGACGGGGGGACGCGCCAGAGGACGGGGAGGCAGTAGGCAGGAGAAATGAGAGGACGCAATGGCGCTATGAGTCTGCCTTTGCGCTGGTGGATGACTTGGTGACTAGAGGCTTCTTTCTCGTCGTCGCATAAACCGTGTAGGCAACCACAGAACAGCCAAAGGCTAAGGCGAAAAACGTGGTGAACCCCATCGCTCTCCGTAGCCCCTGCGGCTTCTGTCCTTTGACCGGCTGTTCCGTCCGCTCTGGATAGACCACCAGCACTTCATTTCCGCGCCAAGTGAGGCGAATCCCTAAGGGATTGGCAATTTGAGAGAACAGAAGATAGTCGCCTTTCATGCTGCCTTTGATGCGCCGACCATCTGCAAGCATAACCTCACCTTGTCCCCCTTTTGCCACGACTCTGACTCCCAATAACTTCTCTACAATGCCACGTGACATCTGCACTTCTCGTCCCTCGACCTTCACCCCACCAAACAACCTTATCTCGCGATCTCCCTGTATCACTCGCGGGATAATCACCCTGCTGATTTTATTGCTGCCCTTCGCTTCAAAAGTCGTGGGACGCTTGGGCTGCTTAGAAAGCAATGCTTTACTATTACCCCCCAGATACGAACCGAGGAGGTAGAAATTGCCTGTATGTGCATCAACTGCTCCCCAGAACCAGAAAGGCTCCCCCGCGGCTCCAAACTGTTCCTCGAATCCTAACTGTCCTTCCGTCTCAACCAAGTCAAATACCCACAACAGGCGCTGTTGCCCGAGGTCGTCCGCCGCAATGACCAATCCATCGGGCAACGTTTCAAAATCCCAGTAACCTACCACACTCATCATGGGTGTCACCCTGGCTGCCCCCCGGGCAAAGAAGTATTGGGCGACTGCCTGCTCGGCTTGTGTCTGCGTCACTGTCGGGGTCAGGTCGGTCACGGACAATTGAACAGGAAAGTAACTAAAACTCTGTAGTTGCCCCGTGTGAGAGTTCACTACAACCGTCATCGTATTCGCGGCAAACAGCACTCTCTTCCCTTGTGCGTTTATGACGTAAGGCACGAACAACACACGGAAGTTCTGCGCGCGCCGACCTTGATATGTCCACCAAGTGCGGCTGAGGTCACGCGCCTCCCACTGAAACTGGGCAAAGTCGGGACAAACTTGGACGGCATATTCCCGCGCTCGCGTCACCAGCGTCTCGTCATCTAACACAGGCGTGCCCGAAGGCGTATCGAGGCAGAGTTGCTTATAATTCTGGCCATAGGAGATTAATCTTCCGGTGGCTTTATCTACCGTGAAGGACAGAAACTCGCCCTCCAGCTCATAGGCTCGCCTTATGCCCATCAATTCGTCTCCATCCTCTCCCACCCTGACCGTGAGGAACAGATTGGGGTTGCCCACATAATTGCGGGCAACCTCTCTTGCTTCCTCAGGTGTAATATCGGAGTGAGCCGCGTTGACAAAAGCGACGAGCAAGAATACGCTTAAAAATGCGACGATCTTTCTATGCTGGTGTCTGACCATAACACACCTCCTATTGGGCTAAATTTGTATCCCCATCGACATGAATTGTTCTGACGGTGGGCCAAATCCACTTATGCCTTCTTTGAATATGGTCGCGCGCTTCCTCTACTGCCCTTGCCACAGAAACTTGTTTCCAGTTGAGAGGGTTCTGACTTATCAGTTCACCTTTCGTAGCCCAGTCCCAAAAAATCATATTCCACTTTTGGGCGTGATCGGCATTCAAAGCCCCACTGCCTTGTCCCCCTATGGTAAAGACAACTGCCTGCACGTTTAGCTTTCGCAGTGCCCCGGCGACCGAGCCTGAGTTAGGTTTAACTCGTGCCTCATCGGGAACCTGATCATCGTCATCAGGCAATTGTCCACCTGACCAACATGCGAGCAGCACGACCAGTTTGAGGTGCGACAAATCTGTCCGTCTAAAGTCTTTTCCTTCAACTATCCGTATCCAATTCTGATATCTCCATTCCAGTTCCCTCCCCGTCAGTCGGTTTTGCTCTACGTTGGGCTTCCCAAGCCACAGATTACCCTTGTTCCCAGTTGACCCGTGCCCGAAGAAGGACACAACCAAACAATTCTCTAAAGCGAGGAAGAACTTGCTCTTAGTAAAATCTCTACCAGTCATGAGAGGTTTCTCCTTACGATATCTACGAGGTATATTCTGATCCCACCATCCCCAATCGCCATACCAAATCGCTTTGCCCTTCTTAACTTTGAACCCTTCTGCTGGGTTGCTTGAGTTAACAAATGCTGCATCTCTTACCTCTGTAATACACAGTCCAATTCCTCGATAGCAGTTTGCGAAATCTCTGTATTTATGGTGAAATGGGCAGAAGGACGAGGGGGTATAGTGTGATTCCTCTCCAAGGCCCCCTTCTGCCGATGCCCCTTCTCCCGATCCGCATGATTGTCCTTGACTGAAATCACCAAGCGATAAGTCCTCCCCTGATCTATCAATGCCTTCGGCACCTCTATTACCAATGAGTGCTGCTTCCCATTCGTACTCGTCGTCAGCCCGTCGTAAGTATTATGCTCCTCGCACCACAGGCTCGATATAGACCACTCTGTTATTTTCTGCGAGTCTGGGTCGTATAGCGCAATTTTGCCACCCGATGCATGGCGCAACGGCTGGTAATCCTCCGGGTCTTCGTCTACCAGCTCACCAGCTCATCCCCGTCGTTGTCCATCCCGTCCTCTGGATCTTCGTTCTCCCATATATCTCCATCATTGTCTAATGGCACTGGCACTTCCCGCAGCCGATACTTATAGATGCAACGGCGCAAGTCAGGGCTACTCGGTGGCTCATACTCGGTCTCCGTAATCGGATTCCCTTGCTCGTCCGTCGCTACCTCTATAAACAGGTAATTGCTCGTCTTCTGATCCCAGTCATATCCTACTCCGTCCCACGCCACCAAGTCATACGCATATATCCCCCGCTCCACCACGTTCCCCCCACGTGTCCCGCCCGTCCCATGTGATCTCTACCAGCGCCGCTGGCACGCTCACCGGCACTTCCACGACCCGCAAGGGTGTGCGCTCCGCCGCCGGGTCGTCCAGCCGATACACCCGCAACTGCACTGCCCCTGTGTTCACCTGCGCGTCCGTCAACGCCAGACACACCGTCGTTTGACACTTCGCCGGGTCGTCCGGGTCCCATGCTAACACCACCGGGTTCGTCGCGTCCGGGTGCAGCAGCAGATTGGCGAAGTTGACCGTGATACTGACCTCTGCCCACTGGGGGTCGCCGTAGCCGGAGGGTGGAATAAACTCCCGCCAGCCATAGCGCGACCGCACCGTCCAACTCCCGTTGTGCCTCCGCATTAAAGGCTCGGATTTCTCATACGAGGTCACCCGCTGCCCCGGTCCGGGCGTGGGGGTGCAGGGCGTCCTCCAGGGCACCGGCGTTCAGTTCCGCCCCAACAGCCGCTGTCCGCCGTGCCCGCTCATCTCGCGCACCTCCGTCCACTCGTGCCACACTTGATATAGGCTGGGGGCGACGAGGTGGAGTTGCACGGATAGCACCCCCGCCACGTTGCCCTCCGTTGCACACGCGACGGTTTGGGCGTTGGGAAACCACATCACCACCTGCGTCGCACTCGGCGCGCCCGATTGAGCGGAGTGTTTGATGACCGTTGAAACGAGGTGGCGCGTCGCAAGGGCAGTAGGGAGGGCAGGGGCGCGAGTGCAGGCACAGGCAGACGGGAGCGCCGCTTGCGGGGCGCGGGGGCGCGGGGTGAGGAGGACAAGGGCGACCATGACGTACGTGAGGAGGGACAACGCCGAGCGACGAACCCAGCCGCCGCGTTTACGGGTTATACGATGCGAAGGACAACAAGAGCCTGTCTGTCTGTACATTATGTTCGACCTCCCTATCTTCGCGGGCGGGGTCAACTTTTTCGCGCTCGGTTATAGCATGGCAGGGCGCGGGATGTCAAGACTGAATAAAAAGATTTCTTAGAGCTGGACTTTCGCAAAGTGGTCAAAATGAGGATTTCATCCCTCCCCTAAGGAGAGGGGAGCGGCGTTTCGGGACTCCCTTCCCCTTGGGAGAGGGGTGAAATCGCCGCTTTGCGAAAGTCCAGTCAGAGCCTACCCTAAAAACTCTCCTCCTTACCAAGGAGGGGTTAGGGGAGGTTAAAAATGAGGGCGACAATCCCCTGTCGTCTCCCTTGCTCAGGGGGCAGCCGTTTTGGGGATAGGCTCTTAGCGTTAAAAAGTGATGGGGTAGGCAAAGTGAGGGGAGCAGCCCCGCCCTCGATGGGGAGGTTTTACCGCGACATCATGCCAGAGGAGGCGTGACGATGAGATGTGAAGATACCTACAAACTAACTCGTCAGAGTCCTTCAAAAGTTACGCGGTTGCTGATACCATCTTTTCCCTCCTCCAACGTCTCCCCTTGAGGGAAGGGAAAGAAGATGTCAGCAACGGCGTAACTTTTGCCTTTCTGCCTCATCTCCCTCGCCCCGTCTCTGATAGGCGGTGCTTGTCAATCCACTCCCTCACCTCCGGCGGCACAATAAGGTCCTCGCGGTTCAGGTCAAACTGCGCCAATTCCTCCGCTAACAGCCGCACGCGGTCGCGGGCGGAGGTGGACTTGTCCAGCAGCAGCACCCATTCCCCTTTCCACTTCGCCATGCCGCTTTTGCCCTCATATTTGCCCACTTTGATTTGCACACCCAACTGCGCCGCTAAACGTTCTAATTGTTCCAATAAGGCTTCTTGGTCCACCCGACGCATATTTAACTGAGGAGTCTGCATGAATCGCCTTTTGTCACCTTTGTGTCAACGAACCTCTCGTGCATGAACGAACAAGTCCCTTCTGTCCTCTCATGGATTTGTCCATTCGTTGCCTATTCGTTGACGGTGAGGCGCCAAAGGTGATTGACGCACACTCCCATTTAACTCCTCATGTCTCGTTTTTCCTGTCCCATTGTATCACCATAAATCGCGGAGATCAAAACGGGTGCATTAGCGTTAAAAAGCGAAATCGGGCTGGCAGAGACGCGCCGCCCCTACGCCCCCAGCGGTTTTTAACGTTAAAAGCCCATCCCCCCCGTGGAGTCCCGAACTGGTTCGAGGTGTCCTGTCACTCGACCCCCAACAAGTTGAGGACTCCAGAGATTTTTAACTGATTTGAAGGGCAACAATCCCCGCCGAGCCGCTCCCGTGACTCCTCTCCCGTTGGAGGAGGGGAAAGAAGGTGTCAGCAGCGGTGTAACTTCTGTCTAAACTTTTGCGTTTCGCGCTTCTCTCCTTCGCCGCTGCGGGAAAACGTCATTGCGAGCGGAGCGAAGCAATCCCCTCCGCTGCCGATATTTCCCCCGCAGGGGATTGCTTCGCTCCGCTCGCAATGACAGGCATTTTCGCAGGAGAGGACAAAACGCAAAAGTTTAGTTCTGTGCTAATTGTGCCTAATGCACCCGTCAGAACGTGAAACGTGAAATGTGAACTGCCTGTATTGCGTTACAGATTGCGTCTGCGCCGCCCTATCAGTTATACTATGGCTGAGGAGCGTGGGAGGTCCTGCCATGTGGCAATGGGAAAACCCTGTGTTGATGAGGGAGATGCGCTCTCGCATGAGAAGCGGGCGGGCATACTGGACTATACTCGCTTACGTCTTCTTCCTCTGTATCGCTTTTGCGATCTGTTACGTGGAATGGCGGCGGTCGAACAATGATGTCCGCCAGTGGCACCGATTGGGGCAGGAGTATTTCCGCGTGATGGTCATTATGCAAACCATCTTGGGCGCGCTGCTCGCCCCCGCCCTCACGTCGGGCGCGCTGACGTTGGAACGGGAGCAGCGCACATGGGAGATGCTCTGCATGACGCTGATGAAGCCCCGCTCCATCTTGTTCGGCAAGTTGACCTCCGCGCTGTCTTACGTCGTCCTGCTGGCGTTCTCCTCCATGCCGCTGGTCGGCTTGTGCTTCATGTTCGGCGGCGTCAGCGCCGGGGAGTTCCTCGCGGCTTACGCGGTGATTTTGGGTTCGACTTTTTTCTTCGGCATCGTCGGCATGTTTGCATCCAGTCTGTTTCGCAAGACGATGACCGCCACCGCCATCGCCTATCTGATAACGCTGTTTTTTACGGTGGGCACCGTCTTTCTCGAAATCCTTGTGTGGGAAGTATGGCGCGTCAGAATGAACAGCATTGGCATTGGCTTTCTTTACCTGAACCCCATCGTGGCGGTCGTGTCCACCTTTGAGAACATCCGCATGGCATGGAGCATCGGTCTCCCCTTTGTAGTGACGACGTTGCTGTGTTACGCCCTGTTGTCTCTCCTGATGCTGACGATTGCCGTCAGAAGCATCCGACCGTGAAGAGAGTCGCCCGCCGCTCCGCGACGCGTCCGCAGTGTCAACGGATGACGACTTCAGCAGGAGTTACGCGGTTGCCGTCATGTCTTTCCCCTATGGAAATGGTTGTCGTTGCGAGCGGAGCGCAGCAATCCCCTGCGGAGGAGACGGCTGCAACGGAGGGGATTGCTTCGCTCCGCTCGCAATGACAGCCATGTTCACGGCGGAGGGATC
>JANWYM010000329.1 GCA_025055355.1 Abditibacteriales bacterium | reverse complement strand
CGTTCAGCAATTTCCGTGGCGCGCCGTGATCGGGGTCGTCTGCGTGATTGTTGCGTTGGTCGTGCTGAGACAATCGTTCATCGTCGTCCACGCCGGCGAGCGTGCGGTGATTTTCAACGTGTTATCTGGGGTGAGGCAGGGACAACTGGCGGAAGGGTTCCACTTCAACATCCCCATCCTGTGGGTGCCGACGAAGTATAACATTCAGACACTCACCTACACGATGAGCGGCAACCCGTCGGAAGCGCACGGCGAGGTGCGTCACCTTGGGGTGGGGAAAGTGGGGCGCGATGGACAGGTGCCGGACGATTCGCTGGTCGCGCTTACCTCGGACGGATTGCCTGTCACGCTGGATGTATCGGTGCGCTTCCACATCGACCCCGACAACGTGTGGCGGCTGCACAGGGAGATTGGTCCGGACTTCATTGACAAGGTGGTGCGTCCGCAGGCGCGGTCGGTGACGCGCATGGCGTTCGCGGAGTTTACGGTCGTGGACGTCTACTCGGGCAAGCGGCAGCAAATCGTGCAGAAAATTCAGGCAGAACTCAGCAAGAAGTTCCGCCAGAACTACTTGATTCTGGATGAGGTGCTGCTGCGCGACATCCGCTTCCCCGATGAGTTCCAGCGCGCCATCGAGGACAAGCAGGTGGCGCAACAGGAGGCACAGCGGATGGTGTTCGAGGTGCAACGGGCGGAGGCGGAAAAGCAACAGAAAATCATCGAGGCGCAGGGCGAAGCCGAAGCCATCCGCAAAAAGGCGGACGCCCTCGCCCAGAACCCGCAACTGATTCAGTATGAATACATTAAGCGGCTGCCGCCGGACACGAAAATCGTGGTCACGGACAACAAGACGGTCATCAGTCTGGGCGACGTCTTCGGCAGCACGCCCAGCGCGAGGTAGGAGGGGATGTTCATGTCAAAAGTGATGAAAGTGCTTCCCGTTGTGCTTGTTCTGGTGCTGCTGTTTTTCATGCTTCGCCCTTACGTAATCGTCCCCGCGGGACATTGCGCCGTCATTCTGAACTTAGCCAGCCGCCAGTATCGTCAGGTGGGCGAGGGATTCCACCTCGTCATGCCCGTTGCCGACCAGGTCGAGTTCTTCGACCTGCGCAAGCAGACCTACTCGATGAGCAAGACCTCTTGGGAGGGGGAAGTCAGAGGCGATGATTCCATGCGGGCGCTGACGGCGGACGGTCAGGAAGCAACAGTAGAACTGTCGCTCCGCTTCCGCCTCGACCCGCAGAACGTCTGGAAACTGCGCCGTGACATTGGGCGGGACTACATCAGCAAAATCATCCGCCCTGAAATGCGCAGCCACGTGCGCATCGCCATTGCCGAGTTCCCCGCCTCCAAGGTCTATTCCTCTGAACGGCGCACGGTGGAGAGCAACATCGAGAACCGCCTACGCGAAACCTTAGCGAAGAACTACATCATCGTCGAGGAAATCCTCCTGCGCGACGTGCGCTTCTCGGACGCTTATCAAGCGGCGATCATCCAGAAGCAAATCGCCCAGCAAAACGCTGAACGCATGAAGTATGTGCTGGAGAAGGAGAAGTTAGAGAAACAGCGCAAGGTCATCCTCGCCGAGGGGGAAGCCGAAGCCATCCGCCTCAAGGGACAAGCCATCGCGCAGAACTCGCGCATTGTATCCTACGAATACGCCATGAAAGTCGCTCCCAACATCAAGGGCATCATCACCAGCGGCGGCGGCATCCCCGTGCCGGGCATAGGAGGAGGCGGACAGTAACTGCGCGTGAGCAGGGAGGGGACAACTCTCCTGGCAATGGGAGGGTGAGGCTTCCGCCGAACCCATTGGCTTCGCTGGAGCGTCGCCCTGCCAGGAGGGCAGATATTGCCAAGGGAATCATCCCTGTCCCCCAGGGGATACCACGCCGGATGAAAATTGTCCTCGTCGTCGGTCTTTGCGGTGTGAGAACGAGGACGACGAGGATTTTGGAGGGAGAAACCAACCATGAAACGTCATCAATTCGTTTTTGCCACTCTGTTGAGTTGCCCCCTTCTTCTCGCGGCGCTATGGGGGGTGCGAGCCGTTGCGCACAATGAGGTGGTCAACTGGCGGGGTGATTTTGAACAGGCGCGGGCGGAGGCGCGGCGGACGGGTAAGCCGCTTTTCGTCGTGTTTCGCTGAGAGCGCTGAGCGGCTTGCCAAAGCCTCGACGCACAGGTGGTGCGTCCCGACGATAATGAACTCGCGCAGTTGCTTAACGAGAAGTTCATCCCCGTCCGCATCGTTAATTTCAAGGGCGTGGACATGAACCTCTTCCAGTTCGACTACGACCTCACCTTCGCCGTGTTAATGATGAACGCCAACGGTTACACTTACAGCCGATTTGGCACGATGGATGCGACGCAGACGACGCATCGCATGTCCATCGCCGGGCTGAAAAAGGCGATGCGCGGCGTGCTGGCGCTGCACCAGCAGGAGCAGACCAAAGCCCCTCCCACTCGACCGAGGTTCACGCTGGACGATATGCCCTCTTACCGGCGCAACCGTGTGGCCCAGGAGGAGTGCGCTCACTGCCATTATGCCAATAACTTCCGCATCAAGGAATGGCGGGCGGCGGGGAAGTTCACGAAGGACATGTTGTTTCAATATCCCCTGCCGGAGAACATTGGTATCACGCTGGACGTGGACAACAACAACGTGGTCAAAGCCGTCCTGCCTCATTCGCCCGCGCAGAGGGCAGGCGTTCAAGCGGGCGACGTGATCGTTCGCGCTAACGAATCACTCGTGTTCACGGCGGCGGACTTGCAGTTCGTCCTTAACGCGGTGCCCGATGAAGGCAAGGTGTCTCTACAAGTCTCGCGCGGCGGGAAAGTGCAGCCGCCGATGACACTGCCACTGCCCAAAGGCTGGCGCAAGACGGACATCAGTTGGCGCCCCTCGCAAGCCGACATCCCCCCCACCGTCGGCGTCTGGATGGAGCCGCTCGACGCCGCCCAGAAAAAGCAGCGCGGCATTGCGCCGGATAGAATGGCGCTGCGCGTGACGTTCCTCTTTCGGGGCGAGGAGTGGGTCAAAACGCGCGGCGATTTGCAGATGAACGACGTCATTATCGGCATCAACGGCGAGCAACTTCCTCACATGAACGCGCGGCAGTTTCATGCGCACTTCCGCCTGCGCTTCAACGTCGGCGACACGGTGACGCTCAACGTTCTGCGCGGCAATCAGCGCATCAACGTCAAGGTGCCATGCTTGGATGTGGGCAGCACACTCTGAGCGATAGCCAGCGTCAGGACGCAATCCGCATCACTCATCGCGCCATTGCAGCACAGCGAACCGTCGCGTCTCATGGAAGCCGAAGCGATGGTAAACTTTCTGCGCGGCGTCGTCGCTCGTCCACAGCACCCAGGCGTTGTGCAAGCCCTTCTCCTGCATGACGCTCAGGCACTTCGCCATCAGCACCGTGCCGATGCCTCTGCCCTGCAGGTCATCACGCACACCGAACGGTCCGAAATGTTCCCCCTCAAACTGACAGTAGCCGACGACGGCGGGCGGGCAGGGATGCCCCGCCTCCACGTTTCCATCCTGCTGCAGCGCGAGGATGAACTGGTCGTAGGTCGCCAGACCTTTGGTCGCGTCGGTGAGAACGTCGCGGGCGTGCCGCACCCAGTCGCCGGGCATGAAGGCTTGCAGGAACTGCATCAGCAGGGGAATTTCAAAGGGACGCATCGGGCGCACGTCAATCCCTTGCGCGCGCAAGGCGGCTTCCCGCTCCGCATAGGGCGCGTAGTCGAACTGCACGATGTTGGCGTCCATGCTCAACGGGCGGCTGACGACTTCAAAGCCGCGCTTCTGCAAAAACGTCAGTCCGTCGGCGTAGTGGCGCACGTCCACGCCGGGCGCGAAGTAGTGAGGGGTGTAGGGCGAAAGCAGAATCGTGCGACGCCCCGCCACGCGGAAAAGTTGCAAGGCACGCTCCAGCAGCGCCGAGCCTATACCTTGCCGCCGCCACTGCGGATGCACGCCGAAGGCTGTGATGTAACCTTTTTCTGGTTCCAGCCCCACCTTGTCCATCGGCACGTGGCGCATCAGACAGAGACAGAAGCCGACGACGCACCTTTCCACCTCCGCGATGAGCAGGCAGTCGGGGTCAAAGTTCGGGTCGAGCAGCACCTTGCGGTGAAACGTGCGCTGGTTAATGCGGTCCAGCGGCAGCGCGGCGTTCCACGTGACGAGCAATGCTTCTTCGTCGTCACCGTGATAGCCTCGGATGGTGAAAAAACTCATGGGCGTTTCCTCTCCTGTTCTCGGGGAACCTCGGGAGGGTAGCGGCGGGCAAAGTAGCCCGCGACGCCGTCGCGGGGTTTTTCTCCGTCGCGGCGCGACGGGCTACTCTTACGGGCGTTTCTGCTCCAACCTCAGCGGACGTCCGTCTTTGTCGGTGATACGCACGCTGACCGCCCACTGCCCGCCGCCTTGCAGGACTTTAACGAGGAGGCGGTTCACGCCCGCTTCCAGCCGCGCGGCGACTTGGTCTGCGTCCACCTGCCACGCACGGTCAGTGAGGTTCTTGTGAATCTGCTTGCCGTTGAGCCACACTACCACGTCGTCGTCGCTGCCGATTTTGAACACCACATCGCGGGCGACGTCGCTGATGACTTCGGCGTAGAGATACGCCCCCACGTTATCCTGCCGCGCCACGACGCGCTCGAGGTCGACCATGCCTGTCGGGTCTTCGAGACGGACGTATTTCCACTGGGACAGATTAGGGGCGGTGTCGGTCGCAATGGTATCCTTCTGCCGCAGCGCGTTGCGGTCGGGAATCGGACCCAGCGTCCACCAGTGCGCGATGAACCCCGCCTCCATCACGAAGCGCGAGAGGTCCACCACCACGCCCAGCCCCTGCAGCCGCCGCGCAATCTGCCGCGCCTGGGCGCTGTTGGTGGAGAACGGGAACGCCTGCAAATACAGTTCAATTGCCTGCTCTTTGTTGCCCGCCCTCGCCAGTGCATCGGCAATCGGCACCGCCGCTGCTGCCGCCACGTGGCGCACGCCGCCGCTGCCTCCTTTCAACACCGAGAGAACAACTCTTCCCGCCTCCGCCGCGCGCAAGTTGCCCAACGCCTCCAACGCCGCCGCTTGCACGATTTCCTCTTGATCACGCACAAGCGGCATGATGGTCGCCACCGCGCTCGGGTCGCCGCGCCGTCCGAGTGTGCGAACCAACGCCGCCCGTTCTTCGGGGTTCGCGCCTTTGAGCGCGGCGAGGATGGCGTCCGTCGTCGCCTTGCCCGGCACGCGGGTCAAGGCTTCCAGCCCCGCCGCCCGCAACTCCATCGCACTCT
>JANWYM010000328.1:2719-5323 GCA_025055355.1 Abditibacteriales bacterium | reverse complement strand
CGGCGCGGATCGCATCGTCGCCAACGGCGACGTCGCCAACAAAATCGGCACCTACGGGCTCGCCGTGCTGGCTCGCTACCATCAAATCCCGTTCTACGTCGCCGCGCCATTCTCCACGATTGACCTGAGTTTGTCCAGTGGCGCGGACATTCCCATCGAAGAACGCAGCCCCCAAGAAGTCCTGTGTGTTGGCGCTCAACCCATCGCCCCCGTAGGTATCCGCGTTATCAATCCTGCGTTTGATGTGACGCCGCACGACCTGGTGACAGCGATTATCACGGAACGGGGGGTGGTCAAGCCGCCGTATGAGGAGAACTTGAGGCGGGTGAGTGAGCAACAGTAAAAGGGAGGGGCAAGGGATGAGCGATGACGGGGCTGGGCGGCTCCGCAGGAGCGCCGCCCTCCCGAAGAGGCTATCTACTCCTCACCACATCTCCGCCTTGCTGCTTAAGGTCTGGCGCAGACGGGCGCGGGCGCGGCAGAGGCGGGACTTGATGGTCTGCACGGTGCAGCGTTCGAGGCGGGCAATGTCGCGGTAAGAGAGGTCCTCCAGGTCGCGCAGCATGATGACGCGCTGGTAATGGAGAGGGAGGCGACGGAGGGCGCGGCGCACGGTTTCCTGCACGACCCGTCGCTCTAAGGCGCGCTGCGGGCAACCGGATTCGTCGGGGATGTCTTTGGGTGTGGGTCCGTCGCCCTCATCGGAGGGCGGCTCGTCCAGCGACATCGCTTCCCAGTGGCGGCGGCGGCGCAGTTGCCGTCGGCGGTTGTGACAGAGGTTGAAAGCGATGCGATAGAGCCACGTAAACACCTCTGCCTCGCCGCGAAAGTCCGCCCACGCGCGGTAGGCGTGCAGGAACGTCTCCTGCGTCACGTCGCCAGCGTCATCGTAGTCGCCGAGGTAGCGGAAGGCAAGGTTGAAGATTTTGTGGTAGTTCTCCGCGATGACACTCTCAAACGCTGGCAGTCTGGGCTCCGCCCGATTAAACGGCGCCAGTTTAGTCTCTCCGCAGCCCACGTCTCTCACGGCTGATGACCTCCGTTCTGGCATCTACGCAGCGCGGCTCGTATGCTGGCCAGCAAGTCATCCGGCTCAAACGGCTTGATCACGTAATCGTCCACGCCGACGCGCACGGCGCGTTCCACGTCCCACCGCTGCGCCAGCGCGGTCAGCATGATGACGGGGATGTGCTGCGTGTCCGCGCTGTGGCGCAACTGACGGAAAACGTCGAAGCCGTTGATGTCGGGCATCATCACGTCCAACAGGATCAAGTCCGGCTGTTCTATCCGCGCCGCATCAAACCCCTGGTGCCCGTCTTCTACCGGCACGACCTCAAACCCCTCCGTCTCCAAAATCATGCGGATCACGAGTTGGTTCTCCGGTTCGTCTTCGATGACAAGAACCTTGGGCATGATAGTCAATGGTTAATGGTCAATGGTCAATCGGACGCTCCTCTATCAACCATTGACCATTGACTATGTGTCTCTGCCGCGTCCATCGCCGGCAGCGTGAACGAGAACGTCGTGCCCTCGCCGACTTTGCTCTCAACGCGGATGGCGCCGCCGTGCGCTTCAACGATGTTCTTCACGATGGCAAGTCCCAAACCCGTGCCGCTGGTTTTGCGCGTGACGACGCGCTCCACTTGGTAGAAGCGGTCGAACACCTTGGGCAGTTCGTCGGGCGGGATGCCGCAGCCCGTGTCGCGCACATCTACCTGCACGACGCCGTTGAGACGCGAGATGACGACCTCAATCTGCCCGCCGCTGTCGGTGAACTTGATGGCGTTGCCGATGAGGTTAGTCATCACCTGGGCGATGCGCTCCTCGTCGGCAAGGGCAAGAATCGGCTCGCTGACCAGGGACGGGTCGGTTTTGAGTGTGACGGACAGACGTTTTTCGGCTGCCTGCGGGCGGAGTTCTTCGATCACGTTGGCAGCCACGTCAGCCACCGCCACCGGCTCGCGCTGCATTTCGATTTTGCCGGACTCGATGCGCGACACATCGAGAAAATCGGAGATGATGGCATGGAGGCGCCTCGCCTGGCGGTGCATGGACTCCAGCCCCGTGCGCTGGCGCGGGGTCAGGTCGCCCCATTTACCGGTGAGGATGTAAGACGAAAACGCCAGAATCGAGGTCAGCGGCGTGCGCAGTTCATGCGAGACGAGGGAGATGAAGTTCGTCTTCATCTCGTCAATCTCGCGCTCGCGGGTGACGTCGTGCAGGTGAAGGAGCCGCCCGTGCGACCCCCCTGTTTCGTCCACCACCGGCACGGAGCGGATTTGCAGCACGCGCTTGCTCTCATCGTTGAGCACAAGGTCGGACGGCTCACGATGGTTCGCCGCCGCGAGCGCGGCGGCGAACCGCTCCGCCGCTTTGAGGGGTAAGTCCTCTGCCGCGCACGGCAACGTAGAGACGTCGCTGATGCCCAGCCACCTTTGGGCGGTGGAGTTCAGGAAGGCGATGCGGTCATCGTTGTCGAGCATGATGAGACCGTCGGGGGTGCTTTCGACGATGGCGTGCAGGCGGCTTTTTTGCTGCACCAGTATCGCGAGCGTGCGCTGCAGTTCGGCGCGGCTCTGTTCGAGCGCCGCTGCCATCTGATTG
>JANWYM010000328.1:0-2709 GCA_025055355.1 Abditibacteriales bacterium | reverse complement strand
ACCGACTTCATCCTGCGACTGCACCGGCACGCGCTGCGAAAAGTCGCCCCGCGCCAGCGCCTCCGTGCCAGCGGCGAGTTGCATCAGCGGGCGCACAATCGAATGAGCCGTCATGACCGCGAGCGCGAGCGCGAGGACGAGAAACACGGCAATGAGCCAACCCGAGTGAATCATCATGTCCTGCCCAGCGCGGTTGGCGGTCGCGGCGGCAGCGGATTTCATCGCCCCCAGACTCGCCTGCGCAATCCCCTGCGTCTGCCGCTGCATCTTTTGCGTGGCTTCAGCAGCGGCGGCGTCGGCGTGGCGCATCATGGCAGCCGTCGCGTCCTGCGCGGCTTGCTGCGAACCGTGTTGGATGCGCCGCGCAGCGTCCTCGGTGATGTCCTGCTGGTCCTGTCGCGCCCTTTGGATCGCCAACGCGAGCAGCATTTCACTCTCGCCCCGAATGGCGCGGGCCGCGTCTGCCGTCACCAGTTGGTGTTGCGGCATCGCGGCGTGGACGGCGGCTTCCGCGTTATCGCGAACTTTGATCTCCATCGCGTTGGCGGCGGCGTCGGCGGCGCGCCGCGCGGTTTGCCGCATCTGATCGGCGAGCGACATCGCTTCCCGTGTCGGCACGAGCGACACCGCCAGCCAGTCCGTCCCTTTCACCTTCGCATAAGCGCCGAGGATTGGCTCGGTCTCCGCCTCCTCCAGAGTCCACGTGCCTACCTCGTTTTTGAGAGACCCCCTCGGAAGGGGGAATCCTTTCTTGGCAGGGGGCACGAGGCTGACGAGGAGTCTGTCCGTTGAAGGGTCAGGCGGAACAACGACCGTGCCATCACCCGCGACGACAAACAGCGGCGCCTCGCTTTGTCCGGCGAACGCGTTGCCACCCAGCTGCATCAGTGGCTCCAGACTCAACTCCACCACCAGCACGCCCGACAGGACGAGGCTGCCCTTGAACATCGGCACGGCGACGGTCAGGCGCGGCGCACGCCCTTGCACCAAAGTCACCGGTGCATACTTGATTTGCCCCGTTCGCAGCGATGCCGACACGGCGGGGTTGCGCAGCAGCCACTCGGTTTCCCATCGCCCGACGGGGGGAGGCACCTCGTCGCTGAAGACGGTTCTCTGCACGCGGGGGATGGGGAACGGTAGCGCCCCGTCGGGCTGCCGTGCAATCATGCGCCCTTCGGGGCTGACCACTGCCGCGTAGAGAATCAGCCGCTGCTGCTCGCGCAGCCACGCCAGCGCGCGGTTGACCCGAGGAGCGTCCATTGAGTTCAAGGGCAAGGTGTTGATGGCTTCATTGAGCGCTGTCGTCGTGGTCTCCAAAAACCTGCTTGCCTTCTCCGCTGCGTCGCGCGCCCGCTGTTGATTGAGGTCAGCGATGAACTGCAGCAGCGCCTTGCGGTGTGATTGGGTCAG
The DNA here is from genome assembly GCA_025055355.1 of Abditibacteriales bacterium. Taxonomy (GTDB): domain Bacteria; phylum Armatimonadota; class Abditibacteriia; order Abditibacteriales; family JANWYM01; genus JANWYM01. The sequence goes on along the minus strand of JANWYM010000328.1, from coordinate 1,299 downwards.
TTCTCCTTCCAGTCGCGCAAACGCCGCGCAGGCGTCAGCAACCATCTGTTCGCTGATGCGCATGATAGCCTCTTGGTGCAAAGCGCGCAGTTGGGCATGCGAGTTGTCAATCGCCTCGTGGCTGGCTTGGACGGCGCGGTGCATCGCCTTGCGCAGCGCGTCCGAACCCGCCCGAATGAGCCGCTCGTTGGCTTGCTGCAAGGCCTCTTGACTCAAACGACTCTGTTGTTCTCCCAACGCGCGCAGTTGCTCGCGGCTGATGCGAATGAGTTCCCGCGAGGATTGCTCAGCATGCGCCGTCGCCGAACGGATGAGCCGCTCATGTGAATCGCGCAACGTCTTCTCGGCGATGCCGCGCAGCTCCGCGCCCGATGACAGCAGGTTGTTGCGACCCATCACGCTGAGGACAATACCGTTCACCGTCAGCGGAATCGCCACCAGCGCCGCGAACAGCCACGCCAGTTTCGTCACCAACCGTCGGCGTCCCCGATGCACAACCTCACCTCCGCGCTCTGTTATACGAGGGGCGTGAGCGATATGTTTCCCCGAAAACTCAACTTTTGCGTTTTGCCCCTCGTCAATACCACCTTGATGGTTGCGTGCACGCGCAGGCATCAAACCTACCGCGACGTCGTGCCTGCGCGTCACAGGATTAGACGCCAGAGGTAAAAATCAAGTTGTTGAGGAAATGTTGAATTTTTCAAGGCGCCTTGCGAGAGTGAAGGAGGCAGTGGATGAGTTCGGAGGGATGATCCAACGCTGGAGGGACGCCGCTACGCTTGGCGTCCCCAACTGGTTGAGGGTGGGAGGCACTCAGACCACAACATGTTGGGGACTCTGCATCCAACAGAATAGCCCGCGACGCCGTCGCGGGCCGCTTAGAGTGTGTATAGAAACCCCTCCCCCAAGGGGCGGGAAGTGACGTTTTTGGACTCCCCTCCCCTGGGGGAGGGGACAAACACTATTTTAGTTCACTCCGCCACCAACTTGTAGCCCACGCCGTAGACCGTCCGAATCCGCTGCGGGCGGCTGGGGTCGTCCTCGACTTTGGTGCGCAGACGACGGATGTAGGCGTCAATGCCGCGCAGGTCAATGAACTCGCCTTTGCCCCACACAGCGTGCGCGATGTCCTCGCGGGACAGCACTGCGCCTGCGTGTTCCGCCAGACAATACAGCAGGTCAAACTCCAGCCGCGTCATCGGCACTGGGCGATTGTGCAGGAAAACCTCGTAGCTGCCCGGCACGAGGCGTAACGCGCCGACTTCCAGCGTCGTGCGCTTGTGCGGCGCGGACTGCGAC
>JANWYM010000327.1 GCA_025055355.1 Abditibacteriales bacterium | reverse complement strand
CCCGTAGGCGCGCCCGCCGAAACTGTTGATTTGCGCCCCGACATGCCCCGAGGAGACGCCCCGACTGTAAAGCGTCTCCAGCAGAATCCACAGGCAGAGCGGCATGGCTATCACGCTGATGCCCAGTATCGCCCACGTGAGTTTGTGGACCTCCACCTTCTCCTCCTTGTCAAGGGGGAGTGAGCGGGGGTTGCTGCGTTCCGCCAAAAAAAATGCCTCCGCCTGATGGGGCATGGGGTGGCTGCGGTTGTCGCGGTTGAACCAGAAGAACAGAGCGAAGAACGTCAGGTTCTGCACGCCAATCGTTCTCGTCCCCAGCAACGTCACAAGGCTGTGGTGCGGACCGATGAACGTCGTGGAGTGAATCGGAAAGCCGACCTCGGCGCGGATGCGCGTCAGCGTCAGTGCAATCGCCAAGTGCGCCGCGAAGAACAACCCCGCCGCCCACAGGCTCATCCCGCCGTAAACAGAAAACCCCAGCAAAAAAGCCATGCCAATAAGGATGCCCAGCAGAGCCAAGCGGTATTCCCACGGGTTAAGGGTTGAGGGTTGCGGACTGCCTCCCGCTATCCCCCGCTTCCTAAAGGGGGATGGAAAGAGAGATGAACCCTTCACTTTCAACCCTAACCCTGTGGCGACAGCCTCTTTGAGGTGCCGCCGCGCTGCCCACAACACCAGCAGCGCAACGGCGGTGTAAGCGCCCGTGTTCTGCTCATACTTGAAGGGGAAGTTAGGGATGGTGTCCCAGCCCAGCAACGCGCCCAACACGAACTGCGCCTTGTGCAGCCAGAAAAAAATCTGACACGACACCAACACATCCAGCGGCATGAGGTAGCCCAAGCCCACTGCCCACGGGTAGACGATGATGCTCCACGGCTCTTTAGCTAAGGCGTTCCACGGGCGCGCAGAGGTTTCCAAAAGGGGGGAGAGCGGCACGCCTTTGTTGGGGAGGGAGGGGAAGCGCGCGTCGAGGAGGTTGAGACCGTTGAGCAACGCAATGCCGGCGGCGATGGTGAACCCGCACCAGAACAACCGCTGGCGAAACAATCCACCCGGATTGAAGGCGATTTCGTAAGGCAGGTAAACGATCGGGTAGGACAACCGCTCATGTTCTATCCATTGTTTGCGGAGGAGGAGGTTGAGGCTGAGGCACACGACAACGAGCGCGAGGGTGAACCCGCACCACCACAACGACGGGATGAGCCAGTGGTGCCAGTGGTCGGAGAACGCCCCGCCCCGATAGAAGTCCCGCACGGCGGCGGGGTCGCGGACCGTGAGGTGTTCGGGAAGATACGGGATGAACAGCGTGTCCCACTGGTTCGCCGCCGAGCGAAACCAGAAGGCGTGCGCCATGATGGACACCAACGGCAGAAACATATCGTAGGACATGAACAGCACGCCCGCCGAGAGCAGCACGTAAATGGTGATAAGTTCGGGAGGCGTCAGCGCATAGCGGGGAGCCAACTTCTTCAGGGGGACGTTGAGGACGGTCAACACTAACAGGTCAAAGATGACGCTGTAAAACGGCGCCATCAAGGAGGGGAAGGTGTAGCGCAGCGCCTCCATCTGGACGTGCCAATACATGTTGAGCGGCAGGAGGAGGAGGACAATGAGGACACTGCGCCACGTGACGCCGGGGCGGTGACGGCTTAGACTGTCCGGGTGGAGGTCGGATTTCATCTTCAAGTGTTCACGCGCACATCGGCGGATGCGCCCCCGTCGGTTCATGGCTCACCGCTCATGAAAATCGTCAACGGTCGACCGTTTCCTGTATCGCTTCGACCAACTTCCCCGCGCCGAACTTCACCACATCGGTCGCGGGCAAGCCGGTGGCCTCTTCGGCTTGGCGGATTTCCTCTTGGGCTTCGGCGTCGCTGAGGTGGAAACAGTTAAGGCTGATGCCGACGACGCGGGTAGGTTTGACCGGCTGCGCGATGTGCTCGTAGAGCCGGACGAGTTCGCGCAGGGGCGGGATGGGCTGCGGGTAGCGTTTGATGTGTTGCAACTGCGCTTGATGGCAGAGGATGAGCGCGTCAGGCATGGCGCCGTGCAGCAAGCCGAGCGTGACGCCGCTGTAACCGGGGTGGATGATGCTGCCCTGCCCCTCGAGGACGAGCCAATCGAAGTGGTCGGCGTTGTCCACAACCAGACATTCTGCGGCGCCCGCGATGAAATCAGCGACGACGGCATCCACGCAGATGCCGTAGCCGGAGATCATGATGCCCGTCTGACCGGTGGCGATGAACTGCGCGTTGATGCCGCGCCGCCGGGCTTCGGCGGCGATCTCTAAGGCGGTGATTTTCTTCCCCACACGGGCGTCGCTGCCGACGGTGAGAATCGTCCGCGCCTTGACGGTGGCGGCGCGGCAGGTCGCCACGGGCAAATCGGGTGGCGGCTGGCGCACGTCCCACAGGTCCACGCCGTGTGCCTGCGCCAGGGGCGCGAACTCCGCGTCGCGGCTGAAGAAGAAATGCAACCCGCTCACGATGTCCATCTTGTTTTGAATCGCCTGCCGAATGAGCGGACGCCAACTGTCGGGCAACTGTCCGCCCGGCGGCGCGATGCCGATAAGCAGCACGTCGGGGTTGAACGGCAACGCTTCCTCTAACGTCGCCACGATGGGGATGCCATGCGCGTAGCCCAGCACGTCGCCCACGTCGCGCCCCGCTTTCGTGCTGTCCAGCACCGCCACGCAACTGTGCGGATGATAGCGCAGATACCCCGCCGCCGTTTTGCTCTCCAGCACGCCGAACGAACCTTCCGCCAAAATCACTATCCGCCGCTCCGCCAGCGGACGCCGTTGTGCCATGCAACCATCACCTCATCGTGTGTTGAAGAGGATGATACCACAAACGGTGGGGAGGGTCAAACCCCCTCAGGCGTAGACCCGATAATCAATCCGTGGGAAGATGTTGTCCTTCCACTCCACCTCGCGCAGCCAAGTTTCATCTATCGTCCCGCGTTGGAGGTCGTGGTAGAGGCGTGTGAAGCGGGCGAGGTGGTCGTGGGTGCGCTTGACGGCGTAGGACGTCATGGTGCCGGTCTTCATGATGAACGCCCAGTCGCTGCTTTGCGCGAGGAGCAGCTCGCGGGCAGCTTGCTGCAGGGCGCGGCGGGTCAGTCCGTCGGCGTGCGGATGGGCGCGCGCTAATTCAATCATGCGCTCGGCGGCTTTGTGCAGGTGGCGGTAAATCCAGTCGTTGGCACCGTTGAGCCAGACCTCGTTGTAACCCTTGTAGCCCCACGTGCTGAGGCAGGGCTGCAACACTTGCAGGGTGGGGTTCTCTTGCAAATACTCGCTGGGCGTGATGGTGCGGATGATGTCTTGGTCGTAAGCGATTTTGCGCAGCAGGAACTCCAGCCACTGGGGCCCCTCGAACCACCAGTGCCCGAACAGTTCGGCGTCGTAGGGGGCGACGACGATGGGCTTGCGCCCCATCACGCTGTAAAGGTATTCGACCTGCCGCTCGCGGTTGAACATGAAGTTGCCCGCGTGTTCGGCGGCTTTCTCGCGGGCGGCGTCGGGGTTGTAAACCTCTTTGTGTTCCGTCTTACCCGTGATGCGGTAGTATTTGATGCCTAGGTTTTTGCGGGCGCCGTCGGGGTTGAGGTAGGGGCGAATGTAGTCGTAATCCAAATCCCAGCCCACGTCGCGGTAGAACTCGCGGTAGTTGAAATCGCCGGGGTATCCTTCCTGCTGACTCCAGACCTGCTTGGAGGACTCCACATCGCGCCCGAACACCGCCACGCCCGCCGGCGTCAGCACCGGCGCATACACGCCGTAGCGCGGGCGGGGGGAGCCGTGCAGGATGCCGTGCGTTTCGACGAAGAAGAACTTGATGCCGCACGCCGCCAGGATCTCATCATGCCCGGGATGGTAGCCACATTCGGGCAGCCAGATGCCGCGTGGCGGGCGCCCGAAGTGTTCCTGGTAGTGTTCGACCGCTATCTGGATTTGAGCGCGCACGGCGTTGCGATGCACGTCCATCAGCGGCAGGAAGCCGTGCGTGGCGGCGCAGGTGATGATTTCCAGCACGCCCATCTCCTGAAAGCGGCGGAAGCCGTGCACGAGGTTGCGCCCGCACTTCTCAGCGAACACCTCGCGCACATGCAGGAAATGGTCACGATACATGAGCGCGAGGCGATTAAACTCCGGCTGCAAGGCAGTGCGCTCAACTTCCCGGTTCGCCAGACGAATGAGGCTGTCAAGGTGACGGAGGAATCGCTCCTGCAGCAGCGGGTCCACGAACATTGAGACCAACGTCGGACTGAGCGACATCGTGAGCCGAAACGGGACGCCGTCGTGCGTCAGCCGCTCCATCACGTCCAGCAGCGGCACGTAGGTCTCCGTGACGGCTTCAAAATACCAGTCCTCTTCTAAGAAACTCTCGAACTCGGGATGGCGCACGTAAGGCAGATGCGCGTGCAGCACGAGGCAGAGGTAGCCTTGGGGCAATGATGACCTCCTAACGGCAGTGTGGGAGTAGAGGGGTATGGGAGGCGTTGTCCCGCGCTCTCATACTCCCACACCCCCATAATACCCCCCTACTCCCACACTTGACGTTACTCCGTCTTCTTGGTCACCGTGAGCGTCACGGCACGTTCGTCCACATTGTCGGCGGACACGGCGCGGATGGGGAGGACTTGCTCGCCGTCGGGCAGGGCGAAGCGAGCTGTGAACGTGCCATCGTAACGCAGGAGGACGGGACGCCCTTGCAGGGTGACTTTGGCATCAGGTTGGGTGCGCCCGAAGACGACGAGTTCCGCCCAGACCTCGAGGAAGAACTCGCGGGCACGCTCTTCAACCGCCACGCCGGGGCTGAACAGCGCGCCGCTGAACAGACCGGGCGACGCCAGATATTCCTGCACGGGCAGGGCGGCAACGCGCTCCGCCAACGCCGGCGAACTCGGTGCGCCCGTCGGCGCCAAGGCGACGCCGCCGGAGAGTTGATACATCTGCTCATAGGCTTCCAGACTGATGCCCCGCCACTCTTCGGCGATCACGTCGGAGGGGCGCTCGCGCGGGGGGCGCACGGCGGACGAACGGGCGAGGAGCACGAAGTCGCCTTCGGGGGTGACGAGCCCGAGGTCGGCGCAGTAGTCGCGCTCTGGCTGGTCGACGTGGATATACCAGTTGTCCGCGCCGGGCAGCAGTTCGATGTCGTGGAATGCGTGCGGGACGTCGGGAGAGGTATTCGTCACGTCTTTGATGCGCAGCACGGTCCTGCTCCCGCCCGCGCCCAACCGCTCGCGAGTCGTTGGGCTGAAGTCCCAGTAGGCATACAACCAGTGCGGGTCGCGCACCAGCAGGGTCACGCGGTCCTCGCCGTATGTGGAAG
>JANWYM010000326.1 GCA_025055355.1 Abditibacteriales bacterium | reverse complement strand
TGAAACGCGCCATTCCCTATCTCGAGCGGTTCGCCCGCCTCGTGCCAGAAGGACCGGAGGAGATTCAGCCGTATTACCTGCTCGCCGAAGCCTACCGACGGCTGGGCGACCAGCAGCAGGCAAAGAAGTATCTGGCTCTGTTTCAGCAAGCCAAAAAGCGGCGCAAAGCCCGCCTGGAGCGCGTCTTTGCCACCAAGTCGTTCCTGGACACGGCGGAGGCGCACGTGCGGCTGGGCAACCGCTACCTCAAGGAAGGCAACGCCGCCCTCGCGCTGAAAGAGTTTCAATTTGCGCTGGAGCGCAACCCCAACCTGCCGGCGGCGCAAGAGGGGCTGAAGCGAGCGCAGCAAGCGTTGGCGGAGCGAAAGAAGAAATGAACCCAACATTCATGGTGATAGGTCTGATGTTACTGATGAGTTCCTCACGCCAGGACGAAGCCATGGAGGACAAAGCGCGGCTCATGTATCTCACCGAGACCACCAAGCAACTTTTAGCGGGCTGCCGCGTGCGCGCCCACGATGGCACGACGCTTTACGTGCCGGATGGTAAGGGGCATTACAAGGCGCTGTGGACGCGCGATTTCGCTTACATGGTGGAGAACGCGGGCGACTTGATGCCTCCCGAAGACATCGAGGCGTGCATTCGCTACCTGCTCAAAGGGCAGCGCGCGGATGGCGCGCTGCCCGACCGCGTGCGCCCCGACGGTGTGCCAGTGTATGTGGCGGGTTCTGAGGTCAACCCCCTGGGAGAGCCGAACCTTGACAACCCTCAATTTCTCGTCATCGCGGTGGACGAATATCTGAAGCGCATCGCGGGGGAACGTCGCCTCACTCTGTTTCGGGAGTGGGCACCGGCGCTGGACAGAGGCATGAATTACATCCCGCGCAGCGAGCGGGGCTTGGTCTATAACGACCCGCAGAAACCGCACTCACCTTATGGCTTCACCGACACCGTGGGCAAAACGGGGGAGTTGTTCATGGAATCACTGCTCTACTGGACGGCGTGCCGTCGCCTCACTGATTGGCATGAGAAAGCAGGTATGGCGGCTCTATCGGAGGAATATCGCCGTCGCGCCCACCTCATCGAGAAGAACATAGACGCTCTGTGGGATGAAACGACGGGCGCGTTCATGGCGGCGACGCAGGACTGTCGGCAGGTGGACATCTGGGGCAACGCTTACGCGATTTACCTTGACTTTCCGCTCGGCGCGAAGCGGGAGCGCGTGCTGCAATTTCTGTTGGACAACTACACGCGCTACGTTTGGCGCGGTCAGGTGCGGCATCTGCTCAAAGGCACATACTGGCAGCGGATGCTCACACCCGTTGAGCGGGAACGATATCAGAACGGCGCGTATTGGGCAACCGCGTCGGGGTGGGTGATGTGGGCGCTGGCGCAGAAGAATCCGACGCTGGCGCGGCAGATGTTCGCCGACCTCATTGCGGACTTTCAGCAGGGCGGGGTGTGCGAGTGCGTCAACGAAGGCTATCGGCAACTCGAAAGTTACGTCGTGAGCGCGACGAACCCCTTAGCGGCGGTGCGGCGGTTGAAGTGGGGGACATAGACCTCAATATCAAGGCTCAACGCCGGTCCCTGACCACGCCGAGACCTCGATTGGGAGACCTGCGGTCAAACTGTTACGTGGGCAACGGGCACGTCTTCGACAACGTGGAGGAGTTCGACACGACGGCGACCTATCGGCAGCCGGACCAACTGTTTGAAAACGTCAAGCGCGACCGTTTCGCGGAGGTGTCTGCCTCAGCGGGTCCCGCGTTCACAACCGCGACGGTGACGCGGGGCGTCGGCGCACTTTAGAACTGCTTGTTGCCAGCATGGGTTCCACATCGAAAATCTGCCCATTGTGGGCATCTACAACCGCGAGAAGAGTTTCTTTGACATCTTCCGTCGTTCCGGGGACCCGCGCCCATCCTTCGATCCGTTCCTACCGTGACGTTATTGATGAGGAGATTGTCTATCTCGAAAGCGGGCGGTAGTGTCAAGTAAAATGCTCGGCGACTATTGATGTGTTGTGGTCTCCCGACCGATCCACTTCACTGACCGAAGGGCCCCCCGCATTGACCGCTCTGCGCGCCTATGGTAGAATGACGGCGATGTCCGACGGGCGCAGGTGTGGCAGGCTAATTTATGCCGAAGTCGCCAGACTTGGGAGGGTTTCCGTCCTATGACTCAATCAACTATAGCGGCGGGGATGGCTTCGCTGCGCTCGCAATGACAGGCCTTGGGAAGGTTTCCGTCTTATGACTCAATTAACCATCGTCAACCGAATCCGCGAAGCGGGCGTCGTCGGGGCAGGGGGCGCAGGCTTTCCAGCGCACGTGAAGTGGAAGGCGCAGGTGGATACCGTCATCGCTAACGGTGCGGAGTGCGAGCCGCTGCTGCACAAGGACGGCGAACTGATGGAACATTTCGCTGCGCCCGTCATTGAGGGCTTGGAGTGGGCAGCGCGGGCGACAGGGGCGACGCGTAAGTGCGTGGGCATTAAGGCGAAGAAGAAAGAAGCCGTCGCCGCGCTGCAACGGGTCGCGCCGCAGCGGGGCGTGGAACTGAACCTTTTAGGCGACTACTATCCGACGGGCGACGAGTTCGTGTTGGTGCACGAGGTCACGGGACGGCTCATTCCGCCGGCGGGGCTGCCGCTGGAGATCGGCGTAGTGGTCAACAACGTCGAGTCGCTCTACAACGCGGCGCGGGCAATGGACGGGCAACCCGTGACGCGCAAGTTTCTGACGGTGGCGGGCGCGGTGGCGAAGCCGTCCACGTTTTGCGCGCCGTTGGGCATGAGTTTCCGCGACCTCATCGCGGCAGCGGGAGGAGCCACCGTTGACCGCTATGCGATTTTCGTCGGCGGTGTGATGATGGGACGATTGACCCGCGACGCCGACGAACCGGTGACGAAAACGACGACGGGGTTCATCCTGCTGCCCGAAGACCATCACCTTGTTGAGCGCATGAGCCAGCCAACGCCAGTGATGCACCGCATCGGCAAGTCGGCGTGCGACCAGTGTAGTTACTGCACCGAGTTCTGTCCGCGTTATCTGCTCGGCTACGACGTGCAGCCGCACAAGGTCATGCGCAGTCTGGGGTTCAGCATGATGAGCAGCGACTTCTGGAGCAAGTGGGGCGACCTCTGCTGCGGCTGTGGGCTTTGCACGCTCTACGCCTGCCCGGAGGAACTGTATCCCAAAGAGGCGTGCGATGCGGCGAGGGCGCGCATGAGAGAGTTGGGCGTGCGCTGGCGCGGCACGTCCTTAGAGGTCAAACCTCATCCCATGCACGAAGCGCGGCGCGTGCCGCTGAAGAAGTTAGAGGAGCATTTAGACCTTCTGCGTTATGAACGCCCTGCCCCGTTTGTGCCGCGCGACTGGTCGCCGCGTCAGGTGCGATTGCTGCTCAAACAACACGCCGGCGCGCCCGCGACGCCGCTGGTGAAGAAGGGTGACAGAGTGCGCGAGGGTCAGAAAATCGCCGACGTGCCGCCCGACCAGTTGGGCGTGCCGATTCACGCCAGCATCCGAGGGCGCGTCCGCGATGTCACGAACACGGAAATCATCCTGGAGGGATAGAAACAACGCTAAGGACTGCTGTTCACGGATGGCACGGATTCTACTTGCTTTGAGTGGTCAGTCAATCTGGGTTATCCGTGCCATCTGTGAACAGCAGTCCTTGGCGTTGAAAAGGTATGCAGCGACCGATGAACGCCATCGGCATGGCGGAGTTGACCAGCATCGCTTCAGGCTATGAAGTCGCCGACACCATGCTCAAAGCGGCGGATGTGGAGTTGCTGGTCTCCCGCACGATTTGCTCGGGCAAATACATGGTCATCGTCGGAGGTTTGGTGGACGCGGTGACCGCCGCGGTGGAGGCGGGCGTGAAAGTCGGCGGGCTGTCGCTGATTGACTCGTGCGTCATTGCGAACATCCACCCCGCTGTGTTTCCCGCGATCGTTGGCACGGAGACGGTGGAGGTGATGGAGGCGCTGGGCATCATCGAATCGTTTTCTGTCGTGTCGCTCATTGAGGCTGCCGACACCGCCGTGAAAACGGGCAACGTGCGCTTGATGGAGATTCGTCTGGCGATGGCTTTGGGGGGCAAAGCGTTCGTGACTCTGACCGGCGACGTCAGTTCCGTGCAAGCCGCCGTCGAAGCGGGCGCGGCGCGCGTGGCGGAAAAAGGGCTGCTCGTCAACCGCGTCGTCATTCCCGCGCCCCGGCGGGAGTTGTTAAGGGAGTGGGTGTGAAGGAGGGGGTCGGGGTTTTCGGCGAGGCTCTTATTGCGTTGCGGTGTTTCCAGACCTAAACTTTTGCGTTTCACTTATCGCCGCGTCCGCATGGGCAGCAGACCCCGTAGGGCGAGAAATCCTTTTCCGCCTCGGTGGGCGAGAGGACGCCCGCAGGGACCAACAGAGGCACTCACGACGCTTGGCGACAGCCTTGAGACTGTCAGGGAGAGTGAAACGCAAAAGTTTAGTTCAGACAAACATCTCCGCCGCTTTGGCGCTCGCTGTGACAGTAAAGAATTGGCAATCGCTCGCCCGCTGCGGGAATCGTCGCCGGTAACTTTCCGACCACTCGCGCACAAACTCCGCCACCGCGCCTTTGCGCACGAGCGCATACGCGCTACCGCCGAAGCCCGCGCCGAACCCAGAGGCGGCAATCGCACCCAACTCGCGCGCAGTTTGCTGCAAGCAGTCAATCTCCTCCACGATGTTCCACAGATATTCGCGGGAGAGTCCATGCGAGCAGTCAATGACTTCGCCCAGCGCCGCATCGTCGCGCAGTATTAAGGCGCGCACCGCGCTAGGAATGACCTGGCGGTCTTCGCGGTAGAACTGAAGAAACCGCCCGAAGAGGTCAAGGTCGCTTCCGCCCTCGCTACCATCGCGCGTCGCACTTTCCACGCGCGCCAGCATCACGTCTTGGCGCTTGCCTTCGTCAACGATGTCGCGCAGCAAGTGATGGTCGGTGCCGAAACGTTCGTTGTAGCGTTCAACGACCAGACGCGCCCGCTGCGCCGCTTGGTTGTAATGCTCCATCGCGGCGCCTGTCTTCTCCGCGTGGACGCCCGAATAGGCAATGACCATCGCCCAGTCGTCGGGGAACACGAGGTCCGCTTTGTGCCGTGTGGGACAGAACTGATAAAGGGAAAACATCCCCGCCTTCGCGTTGAGAATCTGCGTGTGGTCTTCGCTGCCGCCGAACGTCCCCACACCCGCGCCGCCCTCTAATTCGCGGAACGTCTGCCCGTTCTCGGCGCAGGCGAGATACATCGCCAAGTCAATCCCGCTGCGCACGTTGCGCTGGAACCGTTCGCTCTCCATCAGGCGA
>JANWYM010000325.1 GCA_025055355.1 Abditibacteriales bacterium | reverse complement strand
CCTTTGGAGGCGATGTCCACGAGGTTGCGGATGAGCGTCTCGGTGCTCTTCCAGTTGTGGTCATCCCTCTTGTAGCCCCACGTGTCGTTCATGGTCATGCACACTTCAAAGTCGCGCCCCCCGGGGTAGCCCGTTGCGGGGATGTATTGTTCGGGCGTCTCGGTATCGCCGCGATAGCCACCGCCCAAGCGGTTGTTGGTGATGATGCCCGGCTGAAGGCGGGTGAGCGGGAAGAGCATATCGGCGCGCTCTTTGGTCATGTCCACGGGCGTGTCCCACCAAAGGATGGCGACAGGCCCATAGTTGGTGAGGATTTCGCGCACCTGTGGGACGGCGATTTTGCGGAGGTATTCGTCCATGTCGCCCTCCTGGGCTTTGTCCCAATGCCCGCCTGCTGCCGCGCCGCCGGGGTGGTTCCAGTCCTGTGCCTGCGAGTAGTAGAACCCCAACTTGATGCCGTGCTTCCGACACGCCTCGGCTAAAGGCTTGAGCAAGTCTTTGCCGTAGGGCGTGGCGTCCACCACGTCCCAGTCCGTCACTTTGGAGTCGAACAAGGCAAACCCGTCGTGGTGCTTCGAGGTGATGACGATGTATTTCATCCCCGCTTCTTTCGCCAGCAGCACCCACTCTTCAGGGTTATATTTGGTGGGGTTGAACTGCTTGGCGAACTGTTTATACTCGGCGACGGGGATGCGGGCGTGGTGCATAATCCACTCACCGAGGCCCGGAACATGTTGCCCCTTGTAAACGCCCGCCGGGACGGCGTAGACGCCCCAATGAATGAAAAGCCCAAATCGCGCCTCCCGCCACCACTTCATGCGAGCGTCGCGCTGGGCGGGCGTCTCCACCTCCCCCGCACCTTCGCCAAACGCACACGCGGTCATGCTGAGAAGCAAAACGACGAAGAAACATTTTACCAGCAAGGTCTCTGTGAGGTTCATGCGATGTCTCCTTTGAAAATAAGCCCACCCCTGGGCGGGCAAACGGCTGTCATGGCGAGCGCCGGGTAGCCATTCCCGTCGCTCGCCACGATGTCTCCATTCTGTTGTGGTGTCCCGTTTGGGATGTGAATAACTCCTTTAAGGACCTGTCCGAAGACTCTCCCTCTTTGCCGAGGATCCGGGGAGGTCCGGGGTCAGCCAACAACCCCCTGGGGTCCTCCTGGTCAAGGGAGGGAACAAGGTTTCCGGACAGGCTCTAAGAGTGTCTCACAAAACCGTGCTGGCAGGATGCCTGCGCTCCGTCGCGCTCGCCTCCTGCGGGCAGCTCTGTGAGGCACTCTTAGACATATCACAACCCGCCTTGCCCGTCAACCCTTCAACCCCGTCAGCGCGATGCCCCGCAAGAACGCCCGCTGCGCCAGCAGGAAAATGACGACCGGCGGAATCGTTATCAACGTGGACGCCGCCATGAGCAGGTTGAAACTTTGCGTGTAACGCCCCAAGAACGAGAGCAGCCCCAGGGCGAGTGTGTATTTGTTGTCATCGTTCAAGTAGATGAGCGGACCCATGAAATCCATCCAGGCGCTCGTGAAAGAAAACAGCGCAACGGTAGCCAGGGCGGGTTTGGCGAGCGGGGCGACGACGCGCCAGAAAATCATCCACTCGTTGCAACCGTCAATCCGCGCCGCGTCAGACAGTTCGGCGGGAATTGTCAGGAAGAACTGCCGCAGCAGGAAAATCGAAAACGCGCTGCCGAAAAACGCCGGCACGGTCAGCGGCGCAATGGTGTCCGTCCAGCCCAGCCAGCGAAACAGCAGAAACGTCGGCAGCAGCGTCACCTGACTGGGCAGCATCAGCGTCGACAACATGATGAAGAACAACGCATCCCGCCCCCGCCAGCGCAGCCGCGCAAAGCCGTAAGCGGGCAAGGCACAGGAAATCACCGTGCCTATCACCGCCAGCGCGCAGATGACGAGCGTGTTGCCCAAGTAGCGCAGGAACGGAAACGACTGCAATGCCTTGGTGTAGTTCTCCCATACCAGCGGACGCGGAATCCATTCCGGCACAGGGGTCATCACCTGGGCGTCCGCCTTCAGGGAGGTGACCACCATCCACGCGAACGGCAACAGAAAGAGAACGCCCAAAGCGGAGAGCGCCGCGTAAGACAGAAACTTGCGCATAAGCGTCAAGGTTAAGGGTTAGTGGTTAGCAGGTTGGCAGGTTAAACGTTCCAACGTTCCAACGTGCTAACGTGCCACCCCTCAACCCTACTTCAAGCCCCCTTCATAGTAAACCCACCGCGCTGAACTTTTGAACACCAGCCACGTCGCGCCCATCGTGAGCGCGAAGAGAATCCACGCCATCGCGCACGCCTCGCCCATGCGGAAGAACTGGAAGGCGTTCTGAAACAGGTAGAGGGCGTAAAACAGCGTGGAGTTGTCGGGACCGCCGTTGGTCATCACGAACGTCTGCGTGAAATACTGAAACGTCCCGATGACCCCCATGATGAGGTTGAAGAAAATCACTGGCGACAGCATCGGCAGCGTGACGTGGCGGAACTGCTGCCAGACGTTCGCGCCGTCCATCTGCGCCGCTTCGTAGAGGTGCTGCGGCACGCCCTGCAAACCCGCCAGATAAATGACGATGCCGCCGCCAACCGTCCACAAGTCCATCAGGATAAACGACGGCTTTGACCACACCGGGTCGGTCAACCAACCCAAACGCGGCAGGTGCAGTTTCGTGAGGAAGTCGTTGATGAGACCATACTCGGGGTTCAGCAGCCACCTCCATAAAACCGCCGACGCGACCGTGGGGATGACGGCGGGCAGGTAGTAAATCGCCCGGAAAAACGCGATGCCTTTGAGCCTCTGATTGAGCAGCATCGCTATCCCCAGACTCAGCGCCAACGCCAAGGGCAGTTCAATGAACATGAACGCCGTGTTCAACACACTGCGCCAGAAGTAATCTGTGTCGCGCAGCATCGCCGTATAGTTCCCCAAGCCGATAAACCTCGGCGGCGACAGCACGCGGTAATCGCACAAACTGAAATAGAACGAGGCGAGGATGGGATAAACCGTGAAAATCAAAAACCCCAACAGCCACGGTGCAACGAACAACAAGCCTGTGATGGTGCGACGACGGTCGGAAGGTGTCATGGGTGGATTAGGTTCATGGGTTCATGAGTTCATGGGTTCAGGAGGTCATGAACTGATGAATCCCTTGGCTCTCAGGTGGGGGAGAGTATAGCACGCGGGCGGGTTTTGTCAACGGGAGGGTGAGGCTCCCGCCGAACCCTCGGCTTCTGCGAACCCATTGGCTCCGCCGGGGCGTCGCCCTCACGGTGGAGGAGATTGCTGCTGTGCAAGGGATTGCTCCGCTCCGCTCGCCATGACGGCAGGCGCACGCTATCACTCCGAGGAGCGCAAGCGGTGGCGAGGAACGAAGCAAAGCAATCCCCTCCCCAAGGAATGGCTGCGCTCCGCTCGCCATGACAGGCATGGGCGGAGGAGATAGAGGTCTCGAAGTTTTTCCCGCGACCTGCTAAGGTCTTCCCCGCTGAAAAGTTATAAGGGATAGGAGTCATGGCGGAGGAGATTCCCTTTGGGACAAGTGATGTTGGTGCAACAAGGGAGCGATGGGCAAGGGCTGGAGTTTTATCTGGGCGACGGCAGCCTCATCGGACGCGACCCGCAGGCGCGGGTGTGCCTGCCCCACCCGACGGTGTCGTGGCATCACGCTTAGGTGAAGAGTAGGGGTGCTGAATGGGTCGTCCTGGATTTGAACTCCCGCAACGGGACGTTCCTCAATGGACAGCGTCTCCCCCCGCAGCAACCGGCACGGCTCTCAGACGGATGCCGGTTGCGCTTCGGGGGAGTGGAGTTCGTTTGCCGCATCGAGGCGGCTTCTCCAGGGACGGCTGATAAGCCAGAGGCTTGTCCGACGCGGGTAGTTGCGCTCGCGCCCCGTCTGACCGTCGGACGGGATGCCACCTGTGACATTGTGTTGGATTTTCCCTACGTCTCGCGGTGGCACTGCCAAGTGCGCCAGACGCCGCAGGGTTACTTGCTGGAAGATCTGCAGAGCACTAACGGCACTTTCCTCAACGGCGTCCGCGTGATGCAGCCTGCCTTGCTGGCACAGGGCGATGTCGTGCAGATAGGACTGAGCCGTCTCATTTTTGAAGACGGTTTTCTGGTCCACCACGAGCAGACGGGGCGGGTGCGCCTTGCGGCGGTGGGGTTGCGGCAAGAGGTGAGGCGGCGGGGGCAGCCGATAAGTCTGCTCCACAACGTCACCTTTGCGGTAGAGCCGCAGGAGTTCGTGGCGATCGTGGGCGCGAGCGGGGCGGGGAAAACAACGTTGCTGAACGCCCTGACCGGCTTCCGCCCCGCCGCCCAGGGCAGTGTCCGCCTCAACGGGGTGGACTTCTACCAGCACATCGAACTGTTCCGCGCTGCCATCGGTTGGGTGCCGCAAGAGGACATCGTCCACCGCGAACTGACCGTGCACCGTGTGCTGCGCTACGCGGCGCGGCTGCGCCTGCCGCCTGACACCGAGGACGCCGAAATCGAGCGTCTGATTGACAGTGTGCTTGACGAGTTGGAGTTAAGCCATCGGAAAGCGGCGGTCGTCCAGACCCTGAGCGGAGGCGAACGCAAGCGGGTCAACGTCGGGGTGGAACTCCTCACGCGCCCCAGCCTGCTCTTTCTGGACGAGCCGACGGCAGGGTTGGACCCCGGCTTGGAGCGGCGGTTCATTGCGCTGGTCAAGCACCTGACCCGCGAAGGGCGCACGATTCTGATGGTCACGCACGCGACCGACAGCATCGCGGAGTGTGACATGCTGCTGTTTCTCGCCCCCGGAGGACGACTGGTGTTCTTCGGTCCACCGCAGGAGGCACTGTCGTTCTTCGGCGTCAGAGATCACGCTGATGCCTACCTGCGCGTAACCGACGACCACCCAAATGGCACGGACTGGGAGGAGCGCTATCGCGGGTCCGTCTACTACGACCGCTACGTGCGCCAGCGACTTGAACGCTCTCCGAACGCGCCCGCGCCGACGACGACGCGGGTGCTGACCGCGTTGGGCGCGTCCCGCCCGAGGGCATCAGGATGGGCGCAGTTCAAAGTGCTCTACCAGCGTTACTTTGATACGCTGCGCGGCGACCCGCGCAACCTCGCCATCATGCTGGGGCAAGCGCCCGTCATCGCGCTGCTGCTGACCCTCGTCTTCCGCCCCAACCTCTTCGCGGCTGAACAGCGTCCCGATCCCCACGGCGTGTTTCCCATTCAGGACGCGCCCAAGTTGCTGTTCCTGTTGGTCATCAGCGCGCTGTGGTTCGGCACGTGCAACGCGGCGCGGGAAATCACCAAAGAACGTCCCCTTTACTGTCGGGAGCGGCTGGTCAACCTCC
>JANWYM010000324.1 GCA_025055355.1 Abditibacteriales bacterium | reverse complement strand
CTGGCTCAACCGGCTCAACTGGCTCAACCGGCTCAACTGGCTCAACCGGCTCAACCATTAACCATTGACCATCATGGACTTGGTCAACCTCACCGTTAACGGTCAGAAGATAGCGGTGCCGCGCGGGACGATGGCGATTGAAGCCGTCAAGGCAGCGGGGTTTGACGTAGCGCATTTTTGCTACCACCCCAAACTCAAACCCGTCGGCATGTGCCGCATGTGCCTCGCGGAAGTTGGCACGCCGCGCCTGGGGCCCGACCGCAAGCCGGTATTGAACGAGGACGGCACGCCCCAGATTGGCATGATGCCGCAGCCGCAGGCGACCTGCACCCTGCCGGTCAGCGAGGGCATGGTCATCCTCACAAACACAGACGCGGTAAAGAAAATGGTCGCAGGCATGGTGGAGTTCTTCCTTGCCAACCACCCGCTTGACTGCCCCGTGTGCGATAAGGGGGGCGAGTGCCCGCTGCAAGACCAGACGATGGCGTTCGGACCGGGCCAGAGCCGCGTGGGGGAAGTCTTCGGCGGGGACGTGCGATTGCAGCAAGGGATTTGGGAAGCGAAGCGGCATTGGGAGAAACCCAAGCCGCTCAGTGAACTCATCGCGCTTGACCGCGAGCGCTGCATCCAGTGCGGGCGCTGCGTGCGCTTCACGCAGGAGATTTCGCTGGACAACGCCCTGACGTTCATCTATCGCGGGGCGCAATCCGAGATTGACACCTTGACCGACCCGCCGGTGGATAGTAAGTTTTCGGGGAACACGATTGACATCTGCCCCGTTGGGGCGTTGACCTCGCGCGTGTTCCGCTTCACCGCCCGCGTGTGGGAGGTCAAGCCGACACATACCGTTTGTACGCAATGCGGCTGCGGCTGCAACATCACCATCAACACGCGGCTCGACAAAGTGCTGCGCATCCTCCCCCGCGACAACGACCGCATCAACGAATGTTGGATTTGCGACCGGGGGCGTTTCAACAGCCAGTTCATCAACAGCGCGGCGCGGCTGACGAAGCCGCTCATCAAACGCAACGGCACATTTGAGGCAGTCGAGTGGGACGAGGCCCTGGCATTTGTTGCCAAGACGCTCACACAAATTAAGGACGCGCACGGCGGCAACGCCATCGGCGGGTTGGCGTCAGGCAAGTGCACGGTGGAGGACAACTACGTTTTTCAAAAACTCCTGCGCGAAGTGCTCGGCAGCGACAACGTGGACTACCGCCCGCACGGCAAAATCAAGCATCGCCTGCGCCGTGTGCCAGACTTTTACGAACAGGTCGAAAACGCCGACGTGATTCTGCTGGTGGGTGCGGACCCGCTTGAGGAGTTGCCGATTCTGGACCTGCGTATCAAAAAGTGCATCGCGCAGAGAAACGGCACGCTCATCACCGTCAACCCGCGCCGCATTCTGCTCGACCAGCACGCCACTATCTCGCTCGTCCATCAGCCGCACACCGCAACCGCTGTCATCACGGCTTTGAGTGCAGCGGTCAATGGGTCAACGATTGAAGGGTTGGGCGCGACGGGGGTCGCAGAGGATCTGCTCAAAGACGCCGCTCAACGGCTTGCGCAGAGTCAACGCCTCGTCGTCCTCTACGGCGAAGAAAGCAACGATGAACTCGTTGCCGCGCTCCACCACCTCGCCGCGAGCCGCGACCGTCAGGAAGCGGTTTTCGGCTTGTGCCGCCATGACGGCAACGCCTTGGGCGCGCTGTGGGCGGGAGCGATGCCGAAGAACGGCGGGTTAGATGTAGATGGCATGATGCGCGCCGCCGCGCACGGCTCCCTGAAGGCACTCTATATCATGGGACAAAACCCTGTGAACTCTTATCCCGATGGACAGTTGGTCAAAGAGGCGCTGGACAAAGTGGAGTTTCTCGTCGTGCACGACTTGTTCCTCACGGAGACCGCGCAACATGCCGACGTCGTGCTGCCCGCTGCCAGTTACGCTGAGAAGGACGGCACGGTTCTGAATGTGGCGGGCGTCGCGCAGCGGCTCAAACAAGCCCTGCCGCCCGTCGGCGAAAGTTCCGAAGATTGGAAAATCATCACGGCGTTGGCGTATTTCATGGGGCATCACTGGGGCTACAAAAGTTGCGCCGACATCCTGCGCGAACTGGAACGTCACCACGCTGGCACGTCGGCACGTTGGAATGTTGGAACGTTGGAACGTTGGAACGTTGAAACGTGCCAGCCTGCTGATACTGAGGCAGAAACCTACCCGTTCATATTGCTGACCGGGGCACAACTTTACG
The DNA here is from genome assembly GCA_025055355.1 of Abditibacteriales bacterium. Lineage (GTDB taxonomy): Bacteria > Armatimonadota > Abditibacteriia > Abditibacteriales > JANWYM01 > JANWYM01. The sequence goes on along the minus strand of JANWYM010000324.1, from coordinate 3,154 downwards.
ACGGCAGCGTGAGCCTGCGGCATTCGGAGCGGTTGAGTCATCTCGTTGAAGCGCCGTTCGTCGAACTCCACCGTGATGATGCACAGCGGTTAGGCATCGCGCGAGGGGCGGAGGTCGAAGTCACCTCGCCGCGCGGCGCGCTGCGGCTCAGAGCCAAAGTCGGACGCAAAGTTTTGCCCGGCACCGTGTTCGTTCCTGAGCACCAACCGGGTGCGCCTGTCAACACGATTTTAGACCCGACGCGGCAAGTGCAGCGCGTCCGGCTCTCCGCAGGGCGAGGGGACGGATGAAGACAGAAGCCATCGCGCACGACCAGTTGTTTAAAGACCTGCTGCGGGCGTTCTTCCGCGAGTTCCTGGAACTGTTCTTTCCCGATGCCGCCGCGCAGTTGGATTTCTCTACCGTTACGTTCCTCGACAAAGAGGTCTTTACTGACTTGCCCACAGGTCGGCAGCGCACGCTGGATTTAGTGGCGCAGGTGCGAACGCTCGATGGGAGGCGCGAGTTGGTGCTGGTTCACGTCGAGGTTGAATCCCAGCCCAAGCGCCGCGCGTTCCGTCAGCGGATGCTGCGCTACTATATGATGCTGCACCTGCGCTACAACCTGCCCGTGATGCCCATCGTGGTCCATCTGGCGCGGGGCGCGGGTGGGTTGGGCACGGAGGTCTATGAGCAGATGCTGTTCGGGCAGCAGGTGTTGCGCTTCGAGTATTGGCGGGTGGGCGTTGCGGATTTGTCCGCCGAGGTATACCTGCCCTCCAACAACCCCCTGGCGTTCGGGTTGGCGGCGTTGATGGAACCGGGTGAGCGACGCCCCGCCGAGTTGAAGGTCGCCTGTCTGCTGGGCATCGCCCGCGCGCTGATAGACGAGGCGCGGAAGGCACTGCTGCTGAACTGCGTGGAGACGTATCTGGCGCTTGACGAGAAGGAGCAGGCGTTGTATGAAGAACTGGTGGCACAGTCTGAGCAGAGAGAGGTGAGTAAGATGTTAATGACGTATGAAGAGCGTGTCATGCAGCGTGGGATTGCCGTCGGCGAACAACGCGGGATTGCTATCGGCATAGTGCGCGGCAAGCAGGAAACAGCGCTGCGCCTGCTGCGCAAGAAGTTTGGCACCCTGCCTAAAACGGTCGAAGCGCGGGTTCAAGCGATGAAGACGGAAGCCGAGTTGGATGCTTTGCTGGACGCGATCCTCACCGCGCAATCGCTGGACGACTTGGGGCTCAAGAGAAGAAGGCGAACGGCAAACCGGAGTTAGGTTATGGACTGGACTTACTGGCTCTTCCTGCTGCTCAAAATGGTCATCGTTCTCGGCTGGGCGCTGCTGATGGTGCCGCTGCTGATTTACATGGAGCGCAAGGTGCTGGCGGACTTTCAGGCGCGCATCGGACCGAACCGCGTCGGACCGGTGGGGATCCTCCAGCCGATTGCGGACGGCATCAAGTTGCTGCTGAAAGAGGACTTGCTCCCGGCGAAGGCGGACAAATACGTTCACTTCCTCGCGCCGCTCGTCGCCGTCGTCCCTGCGTTTCTGGCGCTGTCCGTCGTGCCGTTCGGACCCATCACCCACAAGGAGACGGGAACGGGCTATTTCGTCACGCATGTCAACGTTGGGCTACTTTTCATCTTAGGGTTGGGGTCCCTCAACGTTTACGCCATCACCTTGGCGGGATGGGCGTCAAACAACAAATACAGTCTCATGGGTGGCATCCGCTCATCGGCGCAGATGATCTCCTACGAGTTGTCTATGGGCTTGGCGCTGATCCCTGTGCTGATGATCGCGGGGTCGCTGGATTTAGTCCGCATCGTCGAAAACCTCGGCGTCGCCAAGGGTGAAGGGCTGTCGCGCCTGCTGCTGACCGTTCCGCTGACGATTTCGTTCGTCATCTACTGCATTTGTGGCGTCGCCGAAACCAACCGCGCGCCCTTCGACTTTCCCGAAGCCGAGTCGGAGTTGGTCGCGGGCTTCCACACCGAATACAGCAGCATGAGGTTCGCGCTCTTCTTCCTCAGCGAATACGTCAACATGATTACTGTCTGCGCCCTGGCGACCACACTGTTCTTGGGCGGTTGGAAGTTCCCGTTCGTGCCAGAGACAGGACCGTTTCCGCTTCTGGTTTTCTTAGCCAAAGTGATGATTGGACTCTACGGCTACATGTGGATGCGCGCGACGTGGCCGCGTCTGCGCTACGACCGCCTGATGAAATTGGGCTGGACGCGCCTGCTGCCGATTGCGCTGGCGAACATCATCCTGACAGGGATTCTGATGATTGCTTTTCAATAATTTTGAGACAGGATTAACAGGATAGACAGGATCATTTCAGCAAGTCACAATTCATTTGCCTGCCTTCCTGCCGATGCTTCACTGCGTTCAGAATGAGATTCCTTGCGTCGGCGGAGTGCAAGCGTATTGTGACTGACCCAGCTTCTGTGCCGTTCTTTTTATCCTGTTCATCCTGTCCATTCTGTCTAAAAAAGAGGAGTCGTCTCATGCTTAAAGGCAAAGGTATGGTGGAAGGCTTGTTGACGACGCTTAAGGAGGCGTTGGCGGGCGAGCGGGTGACGGTGCAGTATCCCGAGCAGAAACGTCCCCTGCCACCGCGCGCACGTTGGCGGCACGTCCTGCAACGCTACGAAGACCCCAATGACCCGCACTACGGCTTGGAACGCTGCATCGGTTGAAGCCTGTGCGCGGCGGCGTGTCCGTCGGACGCGATTTGGGTGGAACCCGCAGAGAACACGGATGCGGAGCGTTACTCGCCCGGTGAGCGTTACGCGAAGGTCTACGAAATCAACATGCTGCGCTGCATCTTCTGCGGCTTCTGCGAGGAAGCCTGCCCCACCGAGGCGATTGTGCTGCGCAGCAACTACGAGTTGGCGAGTTACCATCGGGACGATTTCATTTACACCAAGGACATGTTGCTGGTGCCAGACCCGAGGGAGAGCAAGTTAGAACGTTAGAACGTTAGCACGTTACACGTTGGCACGTTGCACGTTGGCAGGTTGGCACGTTGGAACGTTGAAACCTGCTAACGTGTCAACGTGCAACGTGCCAACCTGCCAACCTGCCAACCTGCCAACGTGTAACGTGCCAACGTGCCAACGTGCTAACTCGTCAATCGCTTTCCAGCACCGCGCCCAGCGCCGCCAGCGT
>JANWYM010000323.1 GCA_025055355.1 Abditibacteriales bacterium | reverse complement strand
GACATTAGACGCGGCGTACCGAGCGATGATAGAGCGCGTGTTTGACCTGACGGCAGCGGATAGACAAGTCTTTTTGAAGTGACCAGTAACCAGTGATTCTAACTGATCACTGGTTGCTGGTCACTGGTCACTGGTTACTAACGGAGTGTGTAAATGCCTCCTAACCTTGCAGATGAACACGACGAGCGATTTGAAACGCCTTTGATGATTAGCGTGTCGGGCGTGCGCGGCATCGTGGGCGGCGCGCTGACGCCGGAGATTGCCTGCCGCTTCGCGCAGGCATACGGATGCTACTTGAGTCAAACGTTGCAACGTTCCAACGTGCCAACGTTTCGACACCCGAAGGTGCTGCTCGCCCGCGACACACGGCGGTCGGGGGTCATGCTGCGACACGCGGTGTTAGCGGGGCTGTTAGGCACCGGTTGCCACGTCATTGATTTGGGCATCTGCGCGACGCCTACCCTGCAACTGTCTGTCCCTTTTCACCGCGCCGACGGAGCGATTTGCATTACTGCCAGCCACAACCCGATTCAGTGGAACGCGCTGAAGTTTTTCCGCCCCAACGGGATGTATCTGTCGGCGGAACTGGGCCAGCAACTGCTGGAGGTCTATCACCGTGGGAAGTTCGGCTGCTGCGGGTGGGACGGGTTGGGGTCGTTGGACGCCGACGGTGAAGCCACGCGGCGGCATGTCGAGCGCATTTTGTCTTCAGTGGACGCCGACGCCATCCGCTCCAAACATTTCCGCGTTGTGATTGACTGCTGTAATGGGGCGGGCGCGGTCATCACGCCCTACCTTCTGCGGCGTCTGGGCTGCGAGGTGATTGAACTCAACTGCGACATTCATAGCAACTTTCCACACGATCCAGAACCAATTGCGGCGAACCTGGCGGAATTATGCGCGGCGGTGCGGCGGCACGGCGCGGACGTGGGGTTCGCCCACGACGCCGATGTGGACCGCGTGTCCATCGTGACGGAGCAGGGGGAAGCGTTGGGCGAAGAGTATTCCCTCATCTTCGCGGTTCACTTTGTTCTTAGCCGTCGCAAAGGGGCGGTGGTGACCAATCTCTCGACCTCGATGGCAATTGACGATGTGGCGCGGCAACACGGCTGCACCGTCTACCGCACGCCGGTTGGCGAGGTCAACGTTGCGGAGAAAATGAGGGACATCGGCGCCGTCATCGGCGGCGAGGGCAACGGCGGCATCATCAACCCCGACATCCATCTGACCCGCGACGGGCCGGCGGGACTGGCTTTGATTCTCAATCTGCTGGCGGAGTCCAACCAAAAAGTCAGCAAGTTGGCGGCGGGCTTGCCGCGCTACGTCATCGTCAAAAAGCAGTTTCGCTTCCCCCGCGAGAAAGCCCCAGAGTTGTTGAACGCGCTGCGCCGCGCGATTCCGGCGGACAGCGTGGACGAACGGGACGGACTGAAATTCCTTTGGTCGGACCGCTGGGTTCACGTCCGCCCCTCCGGGACCGAGCCGATTGTGCGCGTCATCGCCGAAGCCAAAGACATGGCGACGGCGGAACAACTCTGCGCCACCGCTGAAGCGCATCTTCGGCGGTGCACGCCGGAGCAGTAACCAGTAACCAGTGACCCGTGATTCCACCTGATCACGGGTCACTGGTTACTGGTTACTGCCCGAACAGGCCGCCCTGCTGCTGAAATACCTCAATCGCTTGAATTCCTGCTGGACCGAGAATGACGATGAACAGGGCGGGGAAGATGAAGAAGATGAGGGGGAAGAGCATCTTCACGGGCAACTTAGCGGCTTGTTCCTTCGCCCACGCTATGCGGCGTTCGCGCAGATCGGTGGCTTGCAGACGCAGGGCGTGCGCCAGCCCCGTCCCCATTTTAATCGCTTGGTCAATGGCGGCGACGAGCAGGGACAGTTCCTCCATCTTCAGCCGCTCCGCCATGTCGCGGAAGGCGTCGGCTTGTGCCTTGCCCGAGTTGACCTCCGCCATGACGCGCGCCAGTTCATCGGTGAGAGGACCTTTTAACTTCTCGACGGCTTGCCTCACCGCCGCATCAAAACCTAAACCTGCCTCCAGCCCCAGCACAATGAGGTCCACCGTATCTGCCATGCTCTTCTTAATCTGCGCACGGCGTTTGCTGATAACGCGCCGCAGCCAGAAGGTAGGGAGCAACATGCCGATGTCCGCCATGAGAATGAAGTAAGGGACGAGGAGGTATTTCATGTAATCGGCATAGGGCGCGAGGGCAGGCGCGAACTCTAACAGTTTGCCGTTGACAAAGCGCAGCATCAACGGGCTGGTGATGCCCGCAATGCCCAGTGTAAGAAGGAAGCAGAGCAGTTTCAGCCCGGTGAAGTGCACGAGAGTCATGCCGCCTGGATATCCCGCTTGCATCAGCAGTTCCTGCGCCTGCGTGCCGACGAGGGCAGAGGCATTGCGGCTGAAGACCTTGCCGAACTTTTCCAGCGGCGGCATGAGCAGGCGCTGCACCAGCGGACGGCGCAGTTCCTCGCTCTCCTGCTCGCGAATAATGGCGAGGTTCTCATCCAACCGCTGCAGTTCGCGCTCCAAGCGGCGACGAAACATGCGCTCCATGCTTTCGCCCTTCAGCCCGACGAAGAGCATGACGATCGCGATGAGCCAGACGATAGCAACAACGATGATAATGACCATAGGCGGGTTAATCGGTTAGCACGTTGGCACGTTAGCACGTTAGCAGGTTGGCAGGTTGGCACGTTGGCAGGTTGGCAGGTTGGCACGTTGGCAGGTTAGCGTTGTTCCAACGTACCAACGTACCAACGTGCCAACATTCCAACGTGCTGACTTGCCAACCCGCCAACGTGTCAACGTGCCAACCTGCCAACCTGCTAACGTGCTAACGTGCTAACCCTCAAACTGCAGCATCTTCCAAATAATGTAAGCCCCTATACTCTGCATGAACGCCGCGCCGTAGAGGAGTTTGTGTCCGATCTCCCGGGAAATCAAGAACGACAGATACTCTGGGTTGATAATGGACAGCGCGCCTAAAATGCCGATGGGCAACAGCACGAGAATCGCGCCGCTCATGCGCCCCTGCGCCGTTGCTGCACTAATTTCGCGGCGGAGTTTGATGCGCTCGCGGATGGTCCAAGCGATGGTTTCGAGCAGTTGCGAGAGGTTGCCGCCCGACTCCAACTGGATGCAGGTCGCTGTGATGGTCATGTCGAAATCGTAACTCTGCACGCGCGCCCCCATCCGCTCCAGAGCGTGCGGGGTGTCCACGCCCAACTCAATAAGGCGCGTGACGCGCTGAAACTCGTCCGCAATCGGCGGCGGCAGTTGGTTGCCCGCCATAGTCAGCGCCTGCACGAAGCCGTAGCCGCCTTTGAGGGCGGAGGCGATCATGGTGAGAGCGTCGGCTAACTGCATTTCCAGCGTGCGCTTGCGCCGCTTGATGAGCATGTTCAAGATCAGGTTGGGCAGGTAGTAGCCGAACGCCGTTATCGCCGCTACCAGCAGCCAACTGATACCCACGCTCGCCATCGCCCAGCAACCGATGAGCAGGAAGCCCACGGTGGAGAAAGTGACGATGGCTAAAAACTCCGTCGGGCGCAACGCCAGCCCGGCGGCGGTGAGGCGTTTTTCCGTGCGCGCAAAAATCGGCTTGCCTTTGAGCAGGTCGGTGAACGCGCTCAAAAAATCGCGCCGCCGGTAAGGGATGAGGAGCGACGGAGCAGCCGTCGCAGCGGCGAGGCGGTCGGGGGTAGATGTGATTTGCTCAATGCGGTCGGCGATCGTGCGCCGCGAGCGCGCCACGACGACCGGCAGGAAAATCAGCGCCGCCAAACCAAAGACCATAAAAGGAACTATCCATAATATCATGTTGACCGACTCTTTAGAGCGTTGGCAGGTTGGCACGTTGGAATCTGCCAACGTGCCAACGTGTTAAATCGTTCGCGCTTTGGACTTCGACAGGAACAAGTCTCTGGGTAACTTGCAGCCCGCCGTCTCCAACTGCGGCACGCACTTGGGGCGGATGCCGGTCGCGCCGTGATACCCCAGCACTTTCCCGTCGGAGTCCACACCCTCCTGATAGAAGAGAAAGATGTCGGACAGCAGGAGCGTATCCCCCTCCATGCCTTGCACCTCGGTAATGTGCGTGACCTTGCGCGACCCGTCGGAGAACCGCGCTTGATGCACGATGAGTTGCACGGCGGAGGCAATCTGCTTGGAGATGACGCGAATGGGCAGGTCCATGCCTGCCATCAGCGACATGGTTTCCAGCCGCGAAATTGTGTCGCGGGGCGAGTTGCTATGCACGGTGCTGAGCGACCCATCGTGACCGGTGTTCATGGCTTGGAGCATGTCCAGCGTTTCGCCACCGCGACACTCACCGACTACGATGCGGTCGGGGCGCATGCGCAGCGCGTTGCGCACGAGGTCGCGGATGGTGACTTCGCCCTCGCCCTCAATGTTGGGCGGTCGGGCTTCCAGCGTCACGAGGTTCTCATGGTCCAACTTCAACTCGGCGGCGTCCTCGATGGTGATGATGCGTTCATCGCGGGGGATGAAGCCAGAACAAACGTTGAGCAGTGTCGTCTTGCCGCTGCCGGTGCCGCCGGAGATGATGATATTGAGCCGCGCCTTGACGGCGGCTTCGAGGAACAGGCGCATCTCTTCGGTCATGCTGCCGAAGGCGATAAGGTCCTCCGGCGTCAACTTTTTCTTGGAGAACTTGCGAATGGTGATGCACGGACCCTTGACGGCGAGTGGCGGGATGATGATGTTGACACGGGAGCCGTCAGGTAGCCGCGCGTCCACCATCGGGCTGCGGGCGTTGACCTGTCGCCCCAGCCGCCGCACGATGCGATCCACGATGTTCATGACGTGCTGGTCGTCAATGAACCGCCGCTTGCTGCGCAGCAATTTCCCCCGGCGCTCTACGAAGATGTCCTCCGCGCTGTTGACCATGACCTCGGTAATGGTTTCATCGTCCAGCAAGGGCTGAATGGGACCAAAGCCCAAAATTTCGTTGAGGAGTTCCTCCACGAGCAATGCCTTACGCTTGGGCGTTATGGGCTTCTCCTGCGCCAGCGCGACGGGCAGCACGCGCGTCGTGATGATTTGCCGCAGTTCCTCCCGCTGTTCGGGCTTGACCGACTGCCCGCCTAATTCCTCCAGGACGCCCTGGTGCATCTTGGCGGTCAGACGCAGGATGTCCTCATCGAACTCGTCCTCAGATGACGTATCGGGAGGAGGAGAGTCTGGCTTCTTGACGACGACAGGCGGCTCGACGCTGCTGGGCTTCGGAGGCGCGGGCGCGCCTATGCCCGGTCGTGTCTCGGTTCCTGGCAAGCCCGGTTTTTTCAGTCGGATGTTGGGTTGGAAGAGGCTCACGGACTACGGGGTTCAAGGTCGCGGGTTGGCACGTTAGCAGTCGGAACGTTGAACCTGCCAACGTG
>JANWYM010000322.1 GCA_025055355.1 Abditibacteriales bacterium | reverse complement strand
CCCACCCAGCGTTTCGACCCCCAGCGAGAGCGGGGTCACGTCCAGCAGCACGATGTCTTTCTGCAGTCCCGTCAGCACCGCCGCCTGGATCGCCGCGCCCACCGCTACGACCTCATCGGGATTGACCCCCTTGTGCGGCTCCTTGCCCGTGAGGTTTTTGATGAGTTCCTGAATCATCGGCATCCGCGTCGAGCCACCGACAAGCACGATTTCGTCGAGGTCCCTCTCGGTGATTTTCGCGTCCGCTAAGGCGTTGCGGAAGGGCGCAATGCAACGCTCGACGAGGTGGCGCGTGAGGTCTTCAAACTTGGCGCGCGTAATCACCATGTCGAGGTGCTTCGGCCCATGCTGATCAGCGGTGATGAACGGCAGGTTGACGTTGGTCTGCATGACGGAGGACAGTTCCACCTTCGCCTTCTCCGCTGCCTCGCGCAGACGTTGGAGGGCTTGCGGGTCGCGCCGCAGGTCAATGCCGTGTTCCTTCTTAAACTCGTCGGCGATGTAGTTGACCAGCACCTCGTCCCAATCGTCGCCACCCAGATGGGTGTCGCCGTTGGTGGCTCTCACTTCAAAGACGCCCTCCCCGACTTCGAGGATGGACACGTCGAACGTCCCGCCCCCTAAGTCCCAGACGAGAATGGTTTCATCTTTCTTTTTATCCAAGCCGTAGGCCAGCGATGCCGCCGTCGGCTCATTGATGATGCGCAGCACTTTCAGACCCGCGATTTCACCCGCGATCTTCGTGGCGTTGCGCTGGGCGTCGTTAAAGTAAGCGGGAACAGTAATGACGGCTTCCTTCACAGGTTCACCCAGATACGCCTCCGCGTCCGCCTTGAGTTTTTGTAGAATCATCGCGGAGATCTCCTCAGGGGTATACTGCTTGCCCTGAATCTCCACGCACGACAGGTCGTTCTTGCCGCGCACTACTTTATAAGGCACCATCTTGCGCTCGGTCTCGACCTCGTCATAGCGCCGCCCCATAAACCGCTTGATGGAGTAAATGGTGTTCTGTGAGTTGATGACGGCTTGCCGCTTGGCGAGTTGCCCCACCAGCCGCTCGCCCGTTTTAGTAAAGGCGACCACCGACGGACACAGCCGCCCGCCTTCCGATGTGGGAATCACCGTCGGCTCTTCTCCCGGTCGCTCCACCACTGCCACCACGGAGTTCGTGGTTCCCAAATCAATCCCTACTGCTCTCGGCATACAGTCACCGTCCTATCATCAAACGTTGGCAGGTTGGCACGTTAGCCCGTTAGCACGTTGACAGGTTGAACGTTCCCACGGGCTAACGTGCCAACCTGCCAACGTGCCAACATCTACCTAACGGCGCCTGAGGCGCCGCCTACGGAGAACTTTCACCCTCGAGGTCCACATCGCCCAACAGCCTCTCTAACTTCCTGACCTCGTCCTGGCTGGTCTGTTGGGGATTGATGAGGGCGCGCAGGGCGCTCATCACTTCCCCCGCGATGTAAATAGGCGCGTTGGCGCGTAGGGCGAGCGCAATGGCATCGCTGGGACGGGCGTCAATCCGCTTGACCTTCCCAGCCTGCTCCAGTTCAATCGTCGCCAGATAGGTGTTGTCCTGAATGTCGTCCACAATGACCCTTCTGACCTTGACGTTGAGGCGGTTCAGAATGTTATTGAGCAAGTCGTGCGCGCTCTGATAGCCTTCGACCTGATTCAGAAAGCCCAAAATGGACTGCGCTTCGGCGAACCCAATCCAGATGGGCAGCACCGAACCCTCAGCCGTGTCCCTTAGCACGACGACCAACCCTCCGTGGGCATCCGTTCCAACCCCTTCGACTTTGACCTCTAACATTATCAATCACCACACCTGATGCACCACAAGATGCGCCGCCTACGCGGTTGTCTCCTCTGACCGCCTGAAGGCGGAACGATCAACAGGTTGGCATGCTCCAACGTTGAAACGTCACAGTTCATCCCTGCCCCGCAGGCTTCCGGCTATCCCTCCTTCTTGACCTAACCACAGCCCCCGAGCGGGACCTCGGTAAGTCTCCTCCCCAAAGCAATGCTTGCAGATGAGAGGGGCGCGACGGAGGGGCGAGGTCTTCCCTAACGTTCGGATCTCTCGTCCGCACTGACTGCAACGCGGCTTCGCGTTCACCACGCGGACCACCTCCTTCATGGGTGATGCCCAGAGGCATCACCAAGTTAATTATACCAGTTGATAGCAATAGACTCAATACATCTGCGAGAAATTTCTACAATCAAAAGTCGCGCCGTTGCTGATACCTTCTTTATGCCTCCCTTGGAGGAGGGAGAGGATATGGAGGGCAATCACGTCACTCCTGATAATCTCACACCACCAACTCATACCTCGACCCCACATCGGGCAACTTGACCACTTCAATGCGAGCGGGGAAGGCGTTTTTGAGCGTTTCAAGGTGCGTAATCACCAGAATCTTGTCAAAGTCGTCCTTGATAACGTTGATGGCTTCTAAAATCCGCTGCAAGCCGTCGGCGTCCTGCGTCCCGAAGCCCTCGTCCACCACCAGCGTCCGCAACCGCGTCCCGGCGCGGCGGGCAAGGAGTTTTGAGAGGGCGATGCGCAGGGCGAAGTCCACGCGGAAACTCTCCCCGCCGGAGAACAGTTCCAGCGGGCGCGTCCCCAACTCGTCGCTGACCTTGATGTCCAGCGTTTCCTTGATGCCACCCGATTTCAGGTCGCGCAGCGGCTCGATAGCGACCTGCACGCGGTTGTCGGTCAACTGGCGGAGGAGGCGGTTGGCTTCCTCTTCGATTTCGGGAATGGCGTTTTCAATGATGAGAGCGGGAATCCCGTCCCTCCCGAAAGCCCCTTCCAATTTATCGTAAAGAAACCGCTCATGTTTGAGTTTCTCCAACCTTTCCTCCTCGGCGGTTTTCTCCTGCGCCAAGCTTTCAAGGCGCAGGCAGGATGCCTGCGCTACAGCCTGCTCGCGGAGGAGTCGGTCGCGCTCGCTCCGCAGGCGCGTCGCGCTCTCGGTGACCTCAGAGAGACGCTGCTCGACCAGTGCCAACATCGCCAGTTCTTCCATGAGTTGCGCCCGTTCCCGTTCCGTCGCGGCGCGACGGGCTACTTTATCGGCAAGGCTCTGCTGCTGCTGCCGTAAGTATTGTTCCGCTGTGCCGATTTGTTTCTCGGCATTGTCCAGCCGCTCTTTGCGGATGGGCGCAGCGCTGAGTCGCCTCAGTTCCTCCTGCGCGGCATGGTGCGCACTTTCGCTGTAATTCAACGACGCAATTGCCCGCTGAATTTCAAGAAGTTCGCGCTGCGCGTCCAGAGAGTATGCCTTGCGCTCCAAAATCTCGTCCAGACGCTTCAGCGATGCCTTCAAAGTCGGCAGGCTCTCCGCCGCTTGATTGCGCCGCTCGCGCACGGACTCCAACTTCCCCCGCTCGACTTCAAACCTCTGCAATGCCGCGACGGTGTCGCGGGCTGCTTTGTGCTGGGCGGCGTCATATCGGACTCCGGCGAGGTCGGCTACTACCTGCGCCAGTTGCTTATGCTCTTGGGGCGCGAAGTCTTTCTTGTCCAGCCGCTCGGTCAGCGCCTGCACCTCTCCCATAATCTCCTTCAAACTCTCAGCGGACTGTTGCGCGTCGCGCTCGGCGGCGATAGCATCCGCGAGTTTTTGCTGGGCAGCGGGCAATTGCCGCAACCGTTCCTCCCATTCCTTGACCTGCTTATCCAGTTCCTCCCTCTGTCGCTTCACCTTGCGCCCGTCGTTCAGGATGGTTTGTATGCGCTTTTGCAGGTCCTCCTCTTCCTGCGCCATGGTGTGTTCGAGGTCCTGCTGATGTTTCTCATCCAACGGCTGACGGCACACCGGACAGCGGGGGCTGACGGGGATGCCCGCCCCGCCCTCAGGCTGGAAGCGAATCATCTCCCGCCGCTGTCGCAGCGTGGCGAGTTCTTTCTCGGCAGCGTCCTTTTGCGCCTTAAGTTCGGCAAGTTGCGCGGTGCATTCCGCGATGGCGTCGCGGGCGACTTTGTGTTGGGCGGTAAGTTCCGTCAGGGCCTTCACCACCGCCTCCGCTTCCGCTCGCTCACGCTCGCGGCTCGGCAGCGCGTCGGCTTTGCGCTTCAACTCCAGTCCCTGTCGCTTGCACGTATCAAGTTGCACCTGAATCGCGTTGCGCGCTTTCTCAATCTCTCGCTCCAGTTCCCGCCGTTGCGCTTCCAACTTCTCATACTGCATCCGTTGCCGCTCCCACGCCTCCTCCTCGCGTCGCGCCGCTTGCAGTCGCTCATAACCCGCCTCAATCTCCGCTGCCTTTTGCAGCACGGCGTCCGCCTCGGCAATCGCCTTCTGCGTTTGTTCCAGTTGTGCCTGCACGCGCGTCCGTTCTTGCTCCACCTGCGCCCGCTCGCGCTCAATTGCCAACTCCAGCCGCCGCCGCTGCTCGCTCAACGCCTGCAGCTGCTGTAACTTCTGGGTGAACTCCTCCTCCTGTTGCCGCAACGCCTGATACCGCTCAAAGTCCGCTAAAATCCCGTCCTTCTCCGCCAGAACTTGCTGCAACTGCTGCACCAGTTGCTCCTGCCGGGCGACCTGCGCGGTGAGGCTGAGTAGGTCGCGCTCCGCCTCCTGCAGACGCTTCGACAATTCCTCCGCCTGCTGCTTCTTTTGCAAAAGGGACACTCGCTCCTCGTGCCGCCGCGCCAGTTCCTCCTCTACCGTGTGCAACTCTGCCTCCACCTGCGTCACCTGTTCGCGCAGTTCCGCCAGCCGCGTTTCGTAGGCCTCGCGGTGCTGCAACTCCGCCTCTATCTCCTGCAGCCGTGCCTCCTTCACCTCGATGTCTTGGGATAACCTCCGCGCGTGAAGCCGCGCACGTTCCGCCATCGCGTCATAGCGCGACAGTCCCAAAATCTCGCTGAGAATCTCCTTGCGCTCGCGGGCGCTCTTGCGGGTGAACTCGTCGGCACGCCCCTGCAGGATGAACGCGGAGTTGATGAACGTCGCGTAGTCCATCCGCAGCGTCTGCTTGATTCTCTCCTCCGTCTGCGTCAAGCCGGGCTGCGTCAGGGGGAGGTATCGGTCCTGTGTGGGGTCGAACAACTGAAACTCCAGGCGGTGCGTGCCACTGCGCGCCGTTTTGCGGAAACGGCGCAGGACGCGATAGCGGTTGCCCTCCAAGGTGAACTCCAACTCCACCTCCATCTCCTGCGCCCCCAGCCGCAGCAAATCCTCGTTGCGACTGCGCGCCTTCCCCCACAGCGCCCACGTGATAGCGTCCAACAGCGCGGACTTCCCGTGCCCATTGTTGCCCGACAGGCACGCGACGTGAAACTGCGTGAAATCCAACGGCGGGTTCTCATCCGCGTAACTGAGGAAGTTCTTCAATGAGAGTTTGATGGGAACCATATACACCTCTCCATCCTATCTGCGAGAGGAATTATATCGCAAACGGGAGGGTTCATCAAAAAAGGCACG
>JANWYM010000321.1 GCA_025055355.1 Abditibacteriales bacterium | reverse complement strand
AGTTGGTTGCAGCGAAGGGGATGACTTCGCCCCACTCGCCATGACAGTCATTTTCGGCAGAGAGAGCAAAACGCAAAAGTTCAGGGACAATGTCACATTCCCCTGTCGTTCTGAGCACAGTGAAGAATCTTACCTCCCGCTATCCCCGATGAAAAAGCCAATGGTCAATTCCTTGCATCCATCACCTCCAGCACAGGCTCCGTAGCGCAGGCATCCTGCCTGCACTGACCGTGTTGTCCTCAGGATGCCTGCCTACGTATTTCAAGGAGGGCAACCATCATGTCCTGCGACAGGCAAATCGTCTTTGCAGTCGCCTTGCTCTTGACGGCGATGTTGCTGTTTGGAGCCCTATCCTCTTACCCCTCCGACACCGCGTTTGGCGCGTCCGACCAGAGTCCTCCCGTGCTGATGAACCCTCAAACTCAACCGTCTCTGTTGTCCTTCAAGGGTGGCAACGTCACGCTGCGCGCGACAGCCGAAGACGATGAAGGCGTCACGTCCGCCCAAGCCGAAGTCGCCTACCCTGACCGCAGGCAAGTGAGGGTCAATCTCACGCTGAAAGTGGGCAGCGTGACCAGCGGCGTTTGGGAAGGAACGTTCACCGCGCCCATGAACCCGACGCAAGAAGACGTGGTCTACGAAGTCACTTTCTTCGCTAAGGACGCGGCTGGGAATGAGGGAACGTTGACAGGAACCACTTTCGTCGTCGCCGCCGTTGACATCATGCCACCGTCACTTTCCAGCCCTCAAGCCGACCCGCCTCGGCTGACGCCGCTGGGCGGCAACGTGCGGTTGAGCGTCATTGTCACCGACGATGAGGGCGTCGCTTCTGTCCAAGCCAAAATCACCAAGCCCGACGGTAACAGGACGACGATTGACCTGATGATGACGATGGTATCTGACGCCACCACGGGCGGACTCTGGGAAGGAACGTTCACTGCGCCCATGAACAAAGGCAAAACCGACCAGACCTACAAAGTGACGTTCACCGCAAAAGACTCGGCAGGTAATCAAGCAACGTCTGAAGAAATCACCTTCACCGTCGCCGCGATGGTGGAGATTAAACCACCAGGACCGATCCCGGTATCAACGGATTAACCTCTGCCAACGGATGACTAAACTTTTGCGCTTCGCGCTTCTCTCCCTCCCCGCTGCAGGAAAGGGCAAAACGCAAAAGTTTAGGTTAAAAGTGTTGGGGCCGTTGTCCCGTTGTCCTGTGGTCTGTTGTCCTGCGGTCAACAGCCAGTCGTTATCCGTTGGCGGAACGGCACGTCTCAAAAGCGGAACGCGCTGTCGTCCGCGCCCCCTTTGCGCCACACCACCGAAAGGTCGTCCTTCGGCGTGAAGCCTAAAATGCGTTTCGCCTTCTCGTTGGAAAACTTCCCATGTGGGGTGTCATTAAAAATATAGAACACCTCGCACTTTGAGGGCAATTTGTCGAGGTCAATCTCCAACCCCAAACGGAACACCTCAGCTGTGTCTTCCCACGTCCCCGCGAATCCTGATGACTCTCTCCAGTGCCGCATCTGGTCACGACGAATGAAGTTGTAGAACAGATAGGTCTGCACGTAAACGTCGTAATTCTCTGTGAACACCTTGCAGATTTCCAGCCCCAACGATTTCGTCAGGGCGTAGAGGTTCGTGCCCGGCTGCGGCGGGATGTCAGGGCCGATTTCGTAGTCGAACCACTCATACGTCGCGCCCGCCAACGTGAAATGCGGACCGGTGTTGATGATGCGCTTGATGCCATGCTCCACCGCCGCCCGCATCATGTTGTAGCAGCCGCGCGTGCTCACGTCGAACGCCAACTGCCGATGGTGCCGCAGCACGGACAGGTTGATGATGGCGTCCATCCCCGCCGCCGCTTCCACCACCTGCTTCAGCGAACTCACATCCACCGTCATGAACTCACAGCCCGTCTCGGTCTCCGGCGGCTTGATGTCCGTCAGCCGCAAGTGGTAATGCGGCTTCAAGACGTTGACAACATACGGACCCAGATGTCCCGTTGCGCCTAAAATGAGAACGTTCATAGAGTGCCTCCCAATGACATGCGCTTGTGCGATGATAATGCTTTTTCGCCGCGCCGTCATTTCCTCCTTGCCATTGGACGCCTTGTTTTTTGGCGTCGTTGCAATTTTGGGGAGAAGGTGATATGCTAAAGGAGCAATCTCTCAGCGAGGAGTCATTGCCATGAAATACGCCGGTCTCCTGTTAGGTGTCATGTTAGTCAACTTCCCCAGTTGCGGGGAGAAAAAAGAGGAACCTGTCCAGCGGTCTCCGAAGCCCCCTCGTTCAGTGCAGAGAAAACCTTCCGATGACAAAGCCTCACAACCCGGCGCGTCGGCGGCGACCGTCCCCCCGGCGGAGGAGGGCGCAGATGCATCGCGTCCGCCGCAACCGGAGGAGTCACCATCGCCCCCCGCAACGGACGCCGCGCAACCCCCACAAGGCTCCCCTGCCTCACCGCCACCTTCGACGCCAGCGGGAACGACGCCTGCTGCGACGCCTGCGGCGTCGGCGCCCAAGACGGAGCGCGGCGTGGAAATCATCCGCTATGACCCCAACGCCGATATTGATTTAGCGGCGCGTTATCTGGACAAAATCGGCAGCCTCATCCCCAACCGCCGCTTCAATGAAATGCGCGTGTATGTGGCGCGGCTCTCGCGCACGCTCGTTTACCTGGAGGGGCATTTGCCTACCGTGTCGCTGCAGGTCGGCCTGGAGCGGGTGCAAACGCTGCTCGCGCAAAACCAGCGCGACAAAGCCGCCGCAGAAATTCAGCGAATCCTGGGCGAGATTCGCAGCCTGCCCGCCCTCTCGCCCAGCAACAGCACTGTGACGGCGCTGCGCGATATCGCCGACAACCTCGAAGGCGGTGGCGACATTGACACCGCCCGCGAAGCCCTCAGCGAAATTCGCATTGCCTTCTCGTCGCCTGCCGACCCGTCCGCCGTCATTCAAGAAATTCGCTCCAGCCTGACCAGTCTCGAAATCGCCATCAGCCGCGAATCGCCGGGTGTCATTCAGACCCAGTTGGAAGCTCTGCGCGGGTTGCTGAGTAAACTCCGCGCGGCGTTGACCAGCGCGACGGCACCACCACCCTCTAAAACACCATAACGTCATGGTCAATGGTTGTACAGTTGAGGTTGCCATTTGACCATTGGCTATTGACCCTACGGGCTATGCACCCTTCCGACCTTCAACGCATCGCTGTCATCGGCGCGGGGACGATGGGCGCAGGCATTGCGCAGCGTTTCGCGGAAGCGGGACATGAGGTCGTTCTGTGGTCTCGCTCTGCCGCAACGCTTCAGCGCGCCCGCGAGCGCATTGCCAAGAACCAAGCCCTGCTGATTGAGGGGGAATTGCTGACCGCATCTGTCGCCCAAGAAGCCCGCGCGCGCATACGTTGCACAACCGACTTGCAGGACGTGCAAGGCGCGGACTTTGTGTCCGAAAACGTCGTGGAAAACGCGGACGTGAAGCAGGATTTGTTCGTCGCCCTGGAAGGTTTAGTCGCGGAGGAGGTCGTGCTGTCCTCGAACACGTCGGGCATCCCCATCACTACCCTTCAAGCCAAGTGCGCCCGCCCCCAGCGGATAGTCGGCATGCATTGGTGGAACCCGCCACACCTCATTCCGTTAGTGGAAGTCACCAAAGGCGCGCAGACTTCGGACGAGGTCGTCCAGTTCGCCTGCGCCGTCTGCCGACACCTCGGCAAGCGTCCCGTGATAGTGCGCCGGGACGTGCCCGGTTTCATCGGCAACCGCCTACAATTTGCCGTCGTGCGCGAATGTTTGTGGCTCATTGAAAACGGCGTCGCCACCCCTGAGGACGTGGACGCCGCGATGCAGTTCAGTTACGGCTTCCGCCTGCCCGTTCTGGGACCACTGCTCAGCAACGACTTATCGGGGCTGGACGTCATTCTGACGATTGCCGACTACCTGTTCCCTGCCCTCTCCGACGCCAAAGAACCGTCGGCGATGCTCCAAGATTTGGTAGCCCAAGGTCACTACGGGGCGAAGACCGGCAAGGGCTGGTATGAATATCCCGACGACCTCGCTGAACGCCTTATTGTCGAGCGCGACCGACAGTTCTTGCAGTTGCTCAAGTTGAACCTGGGGGCGATGGCAAGGGCAAAAGAGGCGATGGGACAATGAACCGAGTGGGCAACGGCACTGACATCATGGCGCAGGCTTCCAGCCCGCCTCACACACCGCTCTCCCGTCAAGCGTGTTGGCGAAGGGTGTCGACGCAGTAGGTTGGGCGTCCCGCTCGACAATGCGTGACCCGTGCTGTTGACAGGGGGTTCAGCGCTGGCGGTAATCCCAACCCCCGACAGGTTGAGGGCTTCAGAGATCTTTGGGGATAGGGGTTTAATTGTTGGAAACCGCTGACAGCAAACGCCCAATTTCCAGCATGATGCGCTCAGCGACGCGCCGCAACGCCTCACGGGAGGGGCGCGGGGCGAGGTCGTCGAACGTAAACGGTTTGCCGATGCGCACCTGCACGGGCGCGGGGCGCGGGAGGAAAGCCCCACGCGGCAGGACTTTGTGCGTTCCCACGACCGCTACGGGAACGACCGGAACGCGGGCGTGCGCGACGAGGTATGCGATGCCCAGTTCGGGCGGCTGCAAGGTGCCATCTGGGCTGCGCGTGCCTTCGGGAAACATCAGGACCATTTCCCCCGCTTTGAGCAGTTGCAGGGTCATGCGCAAAGCACCTCGGTCCGCCGTCCCGCGCCGCACGGGGAACGCCCCCAACCGGCGGATCAGGGCAGACAGGAGCGGCACGCGAAACAGGTCGTCCCGCGCCATATAATACAACCGACGCGGCAACATCGCTGCCCCCACCACTGGCGGGTCGAGATAACTGACATGATTGCAGGCGACAATCGCCCCCCCGGCGCGGGGAACGTTTTCTTTCCCCACTACCTGCCAGCGGCAAAACACGCGCAGGGAGGACTTCACCACCACTGCGCCGACAGAGTGGAGCAAAAGAGAATGGCCTGGGGTGTTCACGATGCCATATCGCCAGCGGGTTCTCGTCATTAACCGCGGCTCACGTATTCCCCTTCTGCTGGGGCAATTCAGCCGCCGGAGAAGGAGCAACATCTGACCCACAGCATAGAGCAAAACTCTTGCTCTGTCAAGGGCTTCTTGCTGGCGCAGGTGACATCTCTGCTGGTACTGTTAGCCCGATCCCTTTCGGCAACATCGCTAACATTCCCTGCTTCCTCAGAAACCATCTCAAAACGGGTCCCCTTGTCACCCTAAAGGCGTTGAAATGATTCTCGCCGCACGCACTCGTCCTACGCATGACATAGCCACTCCACCGCCAACTGCGCGTAGAACGCTGCTGCCTGCATCAGCCGCTCAATCGCAACATGCTCATCTGGCGTATGCGCCTGCGCGGCATCGCCCGGTCCGCAAATCAACACGGGAACT
>JANWYM010000320.1 GCA_025055355.1 Abditibacteriales bacterium | reverse complement strand
TACGCTGCGCCGACCAGCCGCCTTCGTGAGTGAAACTGTCCCAGATGACGTGCGAGAAGGAACCGATGAGCGCGCTCACCGCGACCTTGAGCCAATACGACAGCGAGACGGGCGTTGCGGCGAGGACGTGATAATCTTTCAGATGGAACCCTCCCGCGTCGGGCGCGTGCAGCGCGAGCGGACGGGCGATGACGCGCCGCACCAGCCAGACCAGCACCAGCGTCAGCGGCAGGCAGAACGTGAACTGCCCGGTGACGGTGTGCCCGATGGTGGCGATGGGTTTGCCTTTGAGAAAGTATTCAAAATCCGGCGCCATGCTACCGATGACCAGCGCCGTGCCGCTCAACCACTGCGGGCGCGCCATTTTCAGCGGCAGCAAAGGCGCTTGATGAGCGAAGAACGTAAAGGGCATGGTTGATCGTCCAGCGCCTCCTATCTCAGGGACAGATTTTGCGGAGGTGAATATATCCCGTCAGCGCAGCGGTGTCAAGTAGAGTCGCTTACTCGCGATACTCGACACCTCGTCCTTCTACGACGGTCAGTTCGCGGTTCACTGGCAGGTTTTTGAAGATTTCTTTCTTGCCTGTCGTCCAGACGACCTCGAGCGTGTCAATCCGTGTCGCACTTCCCAAACCGAAGTGAACGCGCAGGTCGTTGGCAGACCCGTAACTGTAGGCGGAGCGCACTTCGCTGAACTGCTTGCGTCCGCCCGCCGTGACATAAATCTTCGTCCCAATTGCACTGCGATTGCTGCGCGTGCCGACGGCTTTAATCGCCACCCAGTGGTTGCGGTTGCCTCCGTCGTTGCGCAGCAGAGCGGGCGGTTCGCTGTTCTGGGCAAGGAGGATGTCCACATCCCCATCGTTGTCAATATCCCCGAATGCTGCACCGCGCCCCAGATGGCGAGTCGAAAACCATGCGCCTGACCGTTGCGACACGTCTATCAGTTTGCCCCTCCCGTCATTCCAGAAGAGCAAGTCAGGCTGCAAGGTCTCCCCTTGTCCTACCTCCTCCGCATTGTCGAGGGTATGCCCATTGTGGATGAACAAGTCACGCCAGCCGTCGTTGTCATAATCGAAGAGGCTGCAGCCCCAGCCTAAAAGCGGCAAACTGGGTGGACCGATCCCCGATGACATCGTGACATCGGCGAAGAAGCCATTGCCCAAGTTTTGGTAGAGTTCATTGGTCTCCAGCCAAAAATTGGTTGTGATGATGTCGGGGCGGAGGTCGCCGTCGTAGTCTTGCCAGTCCACTCCCATGCTGGCTTGTGCCTCGCCCTGTTCGCCGAACGCGCAGCCTGCCTCCGTTCCGCGCTCAACGAACTTGCCGTTGCCTTTGTTTTCATAGAGAAAGTTCCGCACGGTGTCGTTGGCGACGTAGACGTCGACCCATCCATCGGCGTTGTAGTCCGAGCAGACAACCCCCAGCGTTTTGCCGCGCTCGGTCATCCCCACACGTTCGGTGACGTCGGTAAAGGTCCCATCGCCGTTGTTGCGGTAAAAGCGCGACAGCGCGGTGGGAAAAACGTGGGGCGTGCAATAACTGCGCACTTTATTCGCGCCGCACCAGGGGTCGCTGCCCAGGGGATAGGTCACGTAATTGCCTAAGAACAGGTCGAGCCATCCATCATTGTCGTAGTCGAGAAACGCTGCGCTCACCCAGAAGCCAGATGCCGTGACACCTGCCCGTTCGGTCACGTCGCTGAACGTGCCGTTGCCGTTGTTGCGATAGAGGATGCAACGTCCATAATTTGTGACTAACAAATCGGTGTTGCCGTCGTTGTCGAAGTCTGCGACCGCACAGCCCAGACTGTAAGTCTTCTTGCCCTTGACGATACCCGTCACGCCGGCTCGCTCAGTGACGTCCTCGAATGTGCCGTCGCGCTGGTTGCGGTAGAGTTTGTTAGTGAGAACATCGGTGCCCTTCCAGCCGGGCAGCGGCGCGCCTTGCACGAGATAAACGTCCAGCCAGCCGTCGTTGTCATAATCAAACAAGCCACACCCTGGGCCGATGATTTCGACATAGTATCGCCTGCCAACGCCGCATTTCTCGTGGCGGAATTGGATGCCCGTCTGGTCAATGACGTTCGTGAAGGTGACGGCGGGCAGGGTGCGGTTCTCTGGCGGTTGAACGTGAGCGCGGCTGCGAGAATAGTTGCATGAGCCGCAGACAAGCAAAGTCAGGCAGGGAATCAGCGCGAGCGTCAAACGACGCTCCCAGGGGGCAAAGCGATGATGACGTCTCATCTTTCCTTGTTCCGTTTGCGCCGCAAGTCCGCCACAATTTTTTCCGTGCGCCTCGCTGCTGATGGCTCATCGAGTTGGCGGTATATCTTTAACATCATCTCGTGAGCGGGCAGGTGGTCGGGTTGGCGGCGCACGATGCTTTTCAACCAACTCAATGCGGCGCGGGGCGAGCCGCGTTCCATCATCAGCACCGCGAAGCGGTAGCGGTAGTCGACGTTATGGGGGTCGAGTGCCATCTTTGCTATCAGTTCGTCTCGCTCCTCGACAAACTTTCGCCACTGGCTGTAAATTTGGTTGCATTTCACCGCTTCCTTGATTTTTCCGACGCGCATGTAAGCCTGCCCTAACAGATGCCACGCTTCGGGGAGATTGGTCAGGCGCGTTGCCTTGCGCAAGGCTAAAATGGCGTCCTCGTAATTCCCCTGTCGCAGGAACACCTGCCCGATGACGTAGAACGGCTCCCCCCGAAAAGGATCCAACTCCACAGCGCGCGCCGCTGCCCTCTCCGCTTTCTGCAAATTATCGGGGGTGGAAGGACGCCCCAGGTAGATGGTGGCAAGGGTGAGGTGTGCCAGGACGTTGTTGGGGTCAAGGCGCAACGACTTGTCCAGTTCGCGCAAGGCTTTGTCCTCACCCGCCCCATAAGTGTAATACATGCGCGCCAGCACGGCACGGGCTTGAGCGTTGTCTGGCGCAATTTGCACCGCCTTCTCCATCAGCGGGATAATGTCCTTCGCCCCCACACCTTCATAGTTGCGGAATTGCATTTCAATCGTGCGCGCCAAACCAGCCAGGGCAGGGTAAGAACGCGGATGATATTTGAGAGACCGGCGAAACGCATTTTCTGCCAGATCCAAAGCGTTTTCCGCTAAGTAGATTTCGCCGAGCCAACGATACCCCTCCGCCTTGTCACAACCGTTCTTCAGAGCCGAGCGCACGTCTCGTTCAGCGTCATGAAATTGTCGCAGGTTCAGATGAGCCACCCCGCGATTGAGATAGGCTTCCCACCCATGCGGGTTGCGTTCAATCACCTGGCTGAAGGCATGAATAGCGCGCTTGAATTCATGTGCATCGCTGTAAAGCACACCCAGTTCAAACCACACCCTCTGGTCAGACGGGTTAGCGCGAACCATCGCTTCCAACTGCTGGATGCGCTCGATATGGGGCGCAGGCTGGAAAGTCGGTCGCGCTCGGGCGCGCTGATGACGGGGCAAAATGACGCGATATTCATAGATGAGCACACCCAGAAGCGCAACAAATATCACCATAAGCAAAGGGAGACGCCGATGGCGTCTCCCCCGTGCCTGTGCGCTCACAGTGGGTTCTCGAGAAGAGGAAAACAACAGACTCCTCCACACAGCCTCAGCCCCCTTCTCCACATCAATAGGGATGCTTGGGAAGTGCCTTCTATCTGGATGGGGTTGCTCCCCCTCCTGTCCCAGTGCCCTGTCCCATGCCCGGGATCGAGGTATCCACTCCGCCGCCGGACGATGGCTGACTATCCGCCGGCATTCCCGTTCCTCCATGCATGCCCGCTGTGGGGTCAGGAATCGTAGGGTTGGAACCGGGTCCAAGGAACTTATACCAAAGTCCTCCCACGATGAGAACGAGGACAATGACAGCGGCGATGATAGCCGCTGGTGATGCTGATTGCTTCATGACAATTCCTCCTTAGAAGCCTATCCGAGAACCTTTTGCTTCACCGAGGGCGACAGTTCTTGGATGGACTTTGAAGGCAATGACACCCCGAGCCTATCCAGAGACCTTAGATGGTTTCACTTGCTACGCCGCCCCACGGCGGCGCTGCAATTACCATATCGCCTCTGGCTCAGGGGATGTCCCTGCATCGCACAGGGACATCCCCACTTAGGTGCGATGCAGGCACGGGACTCTCCTCTTTAGCGTCCCAACCCAGACCCTATTGGACTACTTGTGCATGGACGGTTATAGTCCACGTCAGCAGCGGACAGGTTGAGGATGTTGCTCCACGTCAGCCCGCTCCACTTGCTCCATTTGACGTGTCCATCGGCGAACAAGAAATTGTTGCCGTCGTTATGCCAAGAGGTCCATGCGCCCGCGAATGGCTCTGGGGTGCAATTCATGGTGGGATCCCGCCGCCCCATACTGGTCATCCACCAGCAGATGTCCCGATTGACGTAAAGTCCACAACTGCTCCGAATCCCGCAGTCTGCCCAAGGATTCGCACTGTCCCACAAGACAGTAATACGCGCTGGCTCTATCAGGGCGCTGTCCGCGTAACTGCCACCGGTGCCCGTGCCAACTGCCAGGTAGTTAAACATGTAAGTGTGCCGGATGTTGGGCGTGCAAGGGCTGCCCGTGTTCCCGTTTCCGGGAACTCCTAAGTCGGGACGAGCGCTGGGGAAATTGTCACGCGGTGAACAGAACCCGTTGTTGGGTCTTGAGGGACAGATATACACCTGGCTGTTCTTCTCATAGGGAATCAGCACGTTAGAAATCCAGCCGTGAAAGCAGGATCCATACAAGTAGCGTGCCCTTTGCCAGTTTGCGTAGGAGCCATCGCTGGGGACACAGTTGAGAGGCCATCTCTCGTCGTAGTCCTGAAGGTACATTCTCATTGCCAGTCCAATCTGCTTCTGATTGCTCTGGCAAGTCGCCTGCCGCGCTTTCTCCCGCGCCTGCGCAAACACAGGCATGAGAATGGCGGCTAAAATGGCAATGATGGCAATGACCACCAGTAATTCAATGAGCGTAAAACCATGATATTTTCTCATCCTCAAACACCTCTCTCTCGTTGAAATGAAATACTGATGCCAACTGGCACCGAGGGGATGCGCTCCCATGGAAGCGCAAGGACAACAGTTTAGTTGAACGCAGGCACCACCTCCTTCCTCTATCTAAACTTTTGCGCTTTGCGCTTTTCTTCCTCTCTGCTGCAGGAAGACGTCATGGCTTCGCTGCGCTCGCCATCACAGGGATTGTCGCAGGAAAGGGAATTGTTCAGATAGATTCACACCTCTTCGTCCCCTATCATAAGGCATGGCAGAAAAAAAGTCAAGCGGAATTTTTAGCCTCATTGCAATTTTCCCCTCTCCACTTGCCGCGCTTCGTCCCACCGTCCGACGCGGCGGAGAACGTCAGCGTAGGTCTGGCGCACTGCGGCGTTCTGAGGCGCCAACTGGTAGGCGCGGCGCAGGGCGACGATGGCGCGGGGATAGTCTTTGAGTTTGAGTTGAAGTTTGCCCACTTGAA
>JANWYM010000031.1 GCA_025055355.1 Abditibacteriales bacterium | reverse complement strand
TGGTGGTTGTCAGCGCTGGCATGCAGCCTCTTGTGTCTCGCATTGATAGCCATGTCTTGCCTTCTCTTCAGGCTCATCGGCGCGCCCCGCATCTCCGACCGTCCAACAATGGAACGACGGCTGCGCCCCGCCGAATGGCTCCTGCACGAGCAATTGCGCTACGGTGAGGAGACCATAGCCGCCGTGCGCGTCACGCTGCCCGCTCCGCTGCACCCGCTGCACAGCCCGCTGTGGGAAGGGACGCCGACACTCCTTTTGGGCGTCGGTATCTTTATCATCGGGCTGGGCGGTCTCGGTGTCTCTATCGTCGGAGACAAGCTCGGAGCGCCGTTGAGCGCGCAGTGGCAGCTCCTGCTCATCCTGCTCTGGTTGGTGTATTCCTTGTTGCCTTTGATAACCGACAGCGGCGGAACCAGTTTGTTCACACAGGGAATGGTGGGGTTGTGTGCCGCTGCCTTTGGCGTGATGTATTTTAGTCTCAGATGGGCGGAACCTGCGACACCGTTTCTTGGCATCACCCTGTGGGGCATGGCGGCTCTGAACGTCGCCATCCTACTCATCCGCCTGCTGCCGCTTTTGCGTTCGCCTGTCCGCAGTTTGCTGGTTGTGACGAATCAGCGGGTGCTGCTGTTGGGGCGAAGAGGCAGACGCTGGCAAATGGTGACCGCGTTGACGCCTGAATCGCCCGTCCGCGTCACGCTGACCGCTCGCGCCGTTGACGCGCTGCTTCATTGGCAGGTTGGAGGGGGAACTTTTTCCATGTCTGCCGGCTTGCATGAAGCGACGGAACTCCGCGCTCTGCTTTCTGAACGTTTCCCTTACTGGCATTGGAGCGGCGACGTTAGGGCAGTTCCGGGTTGGTGGGAGCGGTTCAAGCGGGACGGTATCTGGCGGCTGGTGTTGCTGCTCGTCCTTTCCGCTTGGGTGGGGTGGATGTGGCATCAGAGCATTCTTCGATTATGGGTTGTAGGAAAGTTATGCATGCCGCCGATGGAGACTGAGACAGCGGACAAATGGCTGGCAAGGACGCAGTTGGCAGAACGATTGATACCCAACGAACCGTTCGTTTCCGCCGCGCGCGCCGATGCGCTGTTTGCAGGGGGAGAATGGGAGTTGGCGCAGCAGATATGGGAGCGGTTACCTGAGAGCGACTATCGGAAGGCGTATCGGAAACCGCTTCGGGCTGAAGCAAAATGGCGCGCGGAAGTGGGACGGCAGTTCGCGCCCGGTAGTTGGCAGTTCCACGCCCGCCTAACGGCAAAGATGGTGGAGCGCATGACGCAGAAGCGGCGCGTTTCGTTCTTCTGGGTCAACCGCTCGCGCTTCCATCTGCGGCAGGCGATCGCGGCGGGCGCGCCCGATGCCTTGCGCGAAGTGGAATCGCTGCTACGCCGCGCGGAGGTGAAAGAGGACTTGGCGTTAGTGCAGGAAGCGGGGCGGAAATTGCAAGCCGTTGGCGCGTCGGAGGGGCGGGCGTCCCTGCCATTCGGCGCGGGTCTCTGACTCGCGCCTGCATTGTCTCAGCCTGCGCAGCCCCCACGTTTTACCCCGTCGCGGGTAGCACCGCGATATCCTCTGGGTTCAAAAAGAGCGTCACGCGCTGCCCGGGCGCGCGCTGCGGTTCACCAGGGTTGAGAACGGTGACCTTGACGCGCGACCACTCGGCATCGCCCGCCTTGTCGAGATGCAGTTGATATTGTTCTTGGTCGCCGAGATAAATGACGCTTTCGATGACGGCGTCCACATGGTTGTCCACCGTCGCATGTTCAGCGACGAACGAGAGGGCTTCGGGACGGATGCAGCAGAGGACGCTCGCACCTTCGTGGAAGGTCTGGGCGGGACGCAGCGCGAGGAGAGGACCCACCGGCGTTTCGACGCGAGCGACCATAGGTGATATCCGCCCAATTTTGCCGGGGATGAAATTCGTCTCGCCGATGAACTCGGCGACGAAGCGGTTGGCAGGACGGCGATACACTTCACGCGGCGTTCCCACCTGCTCCACGCGCCCAGCGTTCATCACCGCCATGCGGTCGGCGATGGAGAGCGCTTCCTTCTGGTCGTGCGTAACGTAAATCGCGGTGAGGTGCGTCTCCTTGTGAATGCGCTTGATTTCCTGACGCATTTCGAGGCGCAGTTTCGCGTCGAGGTTGGACAGCGGTTCATCCAACAGCAGCACCTCCGGCTCAATCACCAACGCCCGCGCCAGCGCGACCCGCTGCTGTTGCCCGCCCGACAGTTGGTTCGGCGACTTGTGCGCGTGTTCGGTCATCCGCACAATCTCCAGCGCCTCCATCACTTTTTTCCGCCGTTCCGCCGCCGAAAACTTGCGCAGCGTCAGGCCATACTCCACGTTCTCAAACACCGTCATGTGCGGCCAGAGCGCGTAGTTCTGGAACACCATGCCCGTATTCCGCAGGTGCGGCGGCACGCGGTTCATCATTCGCGTGCCGAACCGCAGTTGTCCCTCATCTGGCTCATAGAAGCCTGCCACGATGCGCAGGCACGTCGTCTTGCCGCAGCCCGACGGACCCAGCAAAAAGAAGAGTTCTCCTTCCTTAATGTCTAAGGAGACGTTGTCTACCGCTCGCACGGTGCCAAAGAGTTTAGAGACTTTTTCGAGGTGAACGGAAACCATAGCGTGATGTGTAACGCGGGATGCGTAAACTCATGAACCCATGAACTTATGCCCCCACCAGGGGATGGCTTCGCTCTGCTCGCCATGACAGCAAGCGCGTGGATGTCATGGCGAGGAGCGGAGCGACGAAGCCATCTCCGCCCAGCGTCGCATCCCCTGCCACACGGCGCTCCCTACGATCCCCACCACCAGCGCCGCCGCCAACGCGGGAAACACCCACCGCAGCGCGGAGTATGCCGCCGACATCCCTCCGCTGCCCCCGCGCGTCATGCGCACAACCTCGGCATATTGCTGCTTAGCGAATATCGCCCAGCGCGTCATTTCTTTGCTTTTGAGAACGGGGTCGGTTTCCCACTTCGTCTTTTTGCTGCCGGGGCTTGCGGGTGCGCACAGGCGCAAGGCTTCGGCTTCGGTCAGCGGCATCGCCGCGAACTTCTTCGCCGCCGCCTCGGGCATACCTGCTTCTATCAACGCGCGCCATGCGCGCGTTAAGTCGCGGTGGTTGTCAATGACCAGCGCGCCGATGAGGTCATCCACCAACACCCGCCGCGCGCTGCCCAATTGAGCGTCGTAACGCATGGTCACTTTCATCTCGAACGGGTTGGAGGGCGTGCTTAACTGTCCTGCCAGCGTCCGATAGAGCGACGGGAGCACGCTCATGCGGTTCAGCGTGAACTCGCGCGGTCCGCCCGCCGCGCCCGCCGGCAGCATCAGGATTTTCTGACCTTCTTCGGACAGCACGAAGTCGACCAAGCGCTGTGCCAACTGTTTATGCGGCGCACCCTTGAGGATGGCGATGGGGTCGCAGTTGATGATGGTCTGACCTTCGGGCAGGACGAACGCCAGTTGGTCGGTGCGTGCCTGCGCGATTTGCGTCAAGGCGTAAAGGTCAATCGAAAGCCCCACCGCTGTCTCACCCAGCGCCACATCCTTCGACGTTTGCCCCCCGCCGCGCGGGAAGTTGCGGATGTTCGCCCCCATGCGCTTAATGATCTCCCAGCCTTTGTCCCAGCCGTAGGCTTGGAGAATGATTTCATACATCATGTGAATCGAACCGCTGTGGCGCGGGTCGCCGCTGCCCACCCACGTCAAGAACTCAGGGCGCGCCAGGTCCGCCCACGTCTGCGGCTCGGGCATGTTCATCACCCGCAGCACCGCGCGGTTGTAGATGATCCCGAACCCCGACATCGCCGAACCATACCAGCGATATTCCGCATCATACATGGGCATCCCGCCGTAGTCCTTCGGGATCTTCGAGAGGATGGCATCGGGCACCTTGTAGGGTTCCAGCAACCCTTGCTGCGCCAGCGTCATATAGGGCGCGATGCCGCCTCCCCAGAACACATCTACCCCGATGCCGTCCGGGTGCTTGGCGAACCGGTCGCCGATGAACTTCATAATCTCCGACGTGCCGCCCATGATGAGGAAATCCAAGTCCACCTCCGTCCCATATTGTGCCTTGTGCCACTGCCGAAACGCCTCACGGTATTCCTTGCGAATCCCCTCCCAGTGAGGCGAGAGGAGGACGATTTTCTCGGCAGCGGATGCCAGAGCGCAGAGAGGCAGATTTATCAGAAGAAAAAACAGGATTGAACAACACCGAACTTGCTTCATCGTGACCAACCTCTCAAATCCCCGTATGCCCAAATCCCCCTGCGCCGCGTTGGGTGTTGGGCAGTTCGTCGACCTCTTCCCACGCGGCTCGTTCGACTTTGGCAATGACCATCTGGGCGATGCGGTCACCGCGCTGGATGTGAAAGGGCGATGTGCCGAGGTTGTGCAGGATGACCTTGACCACGCCGCGATAGTCGGCGTCAATGGTGCCCGGCGCGTTGGGAATGGTGATGCTGTAGTTGAGCGCCAGTCCGCTGCGCGGGCGAATCTGCGCTTCGTAGCCTTCGGGGACGGCGATGCACACGCCGGTGGAAACGAGCTTCGTTTCACCGGGTGCAAGCGTCGCGTCCTCCGCGGCGAACAAATCCATTCCTGCTGCCCCCGCGCTCATGTAGCGGGGCAGCGGCAACCCTTCGGATTCAGGGAGACGCTGGATGAGAAGGGAGAGGGGATAGTTGGATGGTTCAGGGTCGAATGCGTCGTCGTTGGAAGCCACGTAAGAAGCCGTGCTCTCGCGGAGAATGCGGTCTTCCCTCTCATGGCGAGCGGAGCGCAGCCATTCCCTCCGCAAGGAGATGTAGTCGTTCAAAGTCCTTCCCTGCTGTTCCAGCATGTCCCATAACTCTTTGAATTCCGCATCGGAAATCAGGTTGCGTTGATGGGCGCGGCGTAGCCAGAATTTAGTTGCTTGCATAGACCCGCGCGCGTGCGAGAGGAAGTTGAGGACATCTTTAGGATGAAATCGGCCCACGCTCTCGGCGATGTTGGCTCCGATGGAATCCGCCGCTCGTATTAACTGCTTCCCAACGGAATCCTTACAAAATCCATCCCATGCCATCACGATACCCCAAACTCTATCCGCCAACTCTTCCGCCATCGTGAACATTCGCGTCGCCTCTAAGCCTCCGTCAGACATCACACTCCCCCTCTCTTAGAGCCTCTCCCAAAAACTCCCCTCCTTGGTCAGGAGGGGAGTTCTTGGGACAGGCTCTTAACTTCCCATTGCCATCTTCAACGCTTCCTCTTCCTCCTCCGAGAGCGTAAAATCCGACTTGCCGTCGCGCACGGGTTTGCCGTAGCACCGCGCATCGTTGCGCCCGAACAAGCCAGTGATGATGGCTCCGTTGTTGTGGGCGTCGAGGAGAGCGAGGGAAAAACTTTGCCTGCCGCTGACGTCGGTGTAGGCATCATAGCGAACGATGCCGACTTTTTGCAGGCAGTAGGTTTGCTGTTGGGCAATGCGATGGAGGACCTTTTCCACTTCGCTGATGCGGAGGTTCGTCTGCTCACTTTCCTCCAGCAACCGCCGCAGCATCGCTTCAAGATGCTCCCCGCCCTCGCGGGTCATCCAGCGATTCACCAGCCGCGACAGTTTGTTCAACCGCAACCACAGGACAATGACAAGTAAGAAGGCAATCACCGCGAGCACAGCGGCGATCGCCAACAGTGCTTGGTGATGCTGCTCGATAAAGGACAACAACGAGGACAATGAGTTCATGAGTTCATAGATTCATGGGTTCAAGGGTCTCATGACTTGAGAGGTTATCCCTAAAACCCCCATTGCAATCGGGATCTGCCGTCCCCCTTGCCGTCATGGGGAGCGCAGCCAAGCCATCCCCTCCGGAGGGGATGGCTTGGCTTCGTTCCTCGTCATGACATCAGAACTTGAGACTTTTAGCCGTTCCATGAACTGCTTGAACTCATGAACCCATGAACTTCAAAAGGCATCTGCGATATCTTTCCCGTGTGAGTTGACGTTTACTTTGGTATCTATCTTCTTCACGATACCGTTTTTGTCAACGAGGATGGTGACACGGCGGGGCAGTTTGCCGCCGACGTCCAGCAAGGCGTGTAAGTTGCCACCCGCGTCGCTCAACAGCGGGAAGTCCACCCCGCAGGACGCGCCGAACTTCTTCTGCGTCTCGCAGGTGTCCCGACTGACGCCCAGCACTACCACATCTTTCGCCCTCAACGCCTCTCGCTCCGCACCGAGCGATTTGACCTCCGCCGTTCAGCCGCCGGTGAAGGCTTTGGGGTAGAACACTATGGCGACGTTTTTTTTCCCTTTGAAGTCGCTCAGTTTCACTGGCTTACCATCGCCATCGGGCAGCACAAAATCAGGCATGGGCTGTCCCTCGGCAATCGGCGCAGGCAGTGCATTGAGGTAAGCCAGGACGTCCTTGCCGTGCGTTTGCGGTTTCACCTGCGCGTCCACGTGGCGGATGAACCCGCCCTTGTCAATCAGGAACGTCGTGCGCCGCGCGTAGCCCTGCGGCATCAGCACCCCGTAAGCCGCCGCCACTTTCTTCTCGCTATCTGCCAACAGCGGATAGGGCAGTTGATGCTTTTCCGCGAACTGTCTCTGCGCCTCCACGGTGTCGGTGCTGATACCTAAAACCTGAACGTCCTTCGCCGCAAGGTTCGCATGCTCATCCCGGAGCGCGCACACTTCCAGCGTTCAACCGGGCGTGCCTGCCTTCGGATAGAACGCCAGCAGCACGGCTTTTTTACCCAAGAAATCCTTCAAGTTGACGGTATTCCCATTGTGGTCAGGCACGCTGAAATCCGGCGCTACCATTCCGCTGTCCAACTTTGTCGCCGTCTGCTGCCCCCACGCACCAGACAGCCACAACGCTACTCCAATCCATGCGATAGTACATCGCATACGGTCCTTGCTCCTCCGAAAATCCCTGTCATGGCGAGCGGAGCGAAGTCATCCTCTACGGAGGAGATTGCTGCAGCGGAGGGGATTGCTTCGCTGCGCTCGCCATGACACTTTCCTGCGGCGTGGTGCGTCAACGACTCATGGGCGATTCCCTCGAAAATCGTCGTCGTTCCCGAACCTCAAAAACGACCGACGACGAGAACGAGGACGACGACGAGGACGATTTTCATCGGGGAATTGACCCATTCTCTCATGGACCCTATTGAACACGCATCTGTTTCGAGGGCGTCATAGTCGGCGGGTTCACGCTCTTCAATGTCTTCTGTCCCTCCATTGCCGCCAACATCGCCGGGTCGGTAACAATCAACTCGAGGTTTTCCACGCGCTTCTGTAACTCGGCGATTGTCGCGGCTTGCTCGCGCAGTTGGCGCTGCACCTCTGCCCCGCCGTCTACGCTGCGTCGGTTGAGGAACGCTTTCAAGACGCCTGCGCCGCTGCTAATCGCCACAACGGCAACAATCATCTCAAATACGCCCATCCTTATACCTCCTAAACCTGATGGCTTGCTGTATATGTTCAACGTCGCTGTGTATTATCACTTTCTCCAGCGGAAAATGCAAACGCGTCATGGGGAACGTCCCTCTTCATCGGAGAGAGAGAATACGCACCAGCGACGCCGGCAAAAAAAATTAAAAAACTTTGACATTTCGCGCTTAATGTGTTAGTATAGAGGCACTAACAAGAGTGAATTGTACCTCTGCAACGAGGAGGTGATGCCAGCGACGATTAGAGGAATGACTCAAGGCAGTCATACAGAAAGCGTATAGAGCGGTATCTGGTCTTTTTTGTAAGGAGGTATTTGACTTATGTTGTGGCTCAAAAAGAGAGGGTTCACGCTGATTGAGTTACTGGTAGTTATCGCCATCATCGCCATTCTCGCGGCGATTCTGATGCCTGTGTTCGCGCAGGCGCGGGAGAAAGCGCGGATGGCATCCTGCTTGTCTAACTGCAAGCAAATTGGGACTGCCGTGATGATGTACACGCAGGACTACGACGAGTCGTTCTACTACCAGCGGGACTGGCACGAGATTGCGGATGCGGGGGGCGGCTACCGCACCTACATCCGCTGGCCGCAGGCGCACATGCCCTACCTCAAGAGCGAGCAGGTCTACAGGTGCCCCAGCGACAAGGCTGCCAGTCGGAGCATGAATCCTAACCCGCGTGGCTGTAGCAGTTGCAACCCAGGCGACCTCTGCGGCGACGGGGGCTGCGTCCCCTTCCCGATGAGTTACGGTCCGAACCTGATGCTCATGTGCTACAACGGGGTGAACAACCCCATCAAGTTAGCCGCCATCAGCCGACCCGCCAACAAAGTCTTCATTGGGGAGGCGCTGACGCCGTTTGCCTGCTGCGAGAGTTGGAACGTCGAATACTGGCGCGGGGCGAACCGCGTGGGGAACGAGGGGTTGTGGGGGAACAGCTTCTCTCAGTTCCGCAGCATTGTTGGAAACGCTCTTAGGAACGGTCAGGTCACGGATGCCCACATGCAACTCCTGACTCGTCACCAACTCGGTAATCACTTCATCTTCACGGACGGTCACGCCAAATGGTTCCGCTGGAACCGCGTGCCTGACAGCAACTCGTGTGAGTGGCGGCAGGCGTTGGAGGCGTCCTTTGAAATTCTCCCCGACCGCAGCAATTGCCCGGCGGGCGACCCGCCGATGCCGCAGTTGTAAAGCGGAGGTGCAAACGTGCGTTGGCTGAAACGGAGGTGAAGTGAGGATGGGCAAACAGAACGTTACGCCCTTAGCCATTGTCGTAGCGGTCATTGCGTTAGTGGTGTTGGTGTTTGCGCTCTACAAGCGGCAGTTCGGGGCGGCTCCCGGCTCAGGGGGAGATGTCACGATTGAGCAAACCGGCCCTCGCGGAGAGCCTCCCATGAACCAGCCGTCAAGGGGGCGATAGGTCACGGCGGCTTAGAGCCTCTCCCAAAAACTCCCCTCCTTACCAAGGAGGGGTTGGGGGAGGTTCAAAATGGGGACACCAACCCCCTGTTATCCCCTGGCGCAGAGGGACAGTCATTTTGGGGATAGGCTCTTAGAGCCTTTCCAAAAGTAGTCCGCGACGCCGTCGCGGAGCAATCCGTCGCGTCGCGGCGGTCTACGTTTTTACGGAAAGCCCTTTGACCCTACGTCAGAGGGCTTTCACTTTTCGCCCTCGCGCACCTCAATCACCTGATTCGCCTTCACGTCTTGCAGCGTGCGCTTCACGCCCGACGTCCAACGGATGGTGATTTCATCCACGACCTTCGCCCTGCCCAGACCAAAATGCACGCGGGCGTCGTGGGCGGCGAGGTAACTGCCGCCGGTGTTGGCGGGACGGATTTGGGTTTTGTCCTTGATGCGGAGGGTGACCTGTAGGGCGCAGCCGTTTAACCGCAACATGAGCCAGTTGCCTTTGCGCCGCGTGTCGTTGCGTAGGAGCAACGGCTCACCTTCAAGGTTCGTCACCAGCGCGTCGAGGTCGCCGTCGTTGTCCATGTCCCCCACCGCTACCGCGCGCCCTACGATGGGCTGGACGAAGGCACGCCCCGCGTTCTCCGTCACTTCGACGAAATGCCCGTCGCGGTTCTCGAACAGTTGCGTCGGCTGCGCGTATTGCACGGAGGGCTGCATCTGATGAATGTTATCCTGCACGTGCCCGTTCGCCAGCATCAAGTCCAAATCGCCGTCGTTGTCCGCGTCAAAAAACTTCG
This sequence comes from Abditibacteriales bacterium, assembly GCA_025055355.1. Lineage (GTDB taxonomy): Bacteria > Armatimonadota > Abditibacteriia > Abditibacteriales > JANWYM01 > JANWYM01. The sequence goes on along the minus strand of JANWYM010000031.1, from coordinate 6,602 downwards.
CCCCGAACCCCAACCGATTCACCGTCGCATCGCCCAGCCCCGCCGCGTATGCGTCCTCCACGAAGAAGGGAATTGGGGAAATGGGCAAAGGGGGGAATGCCACCTGTTTGTCTGATTTTCCAATTTCCTGATTTCCCAGTTTTCCGACGTTGCGGTAGAGACTGGTCGGCTCGTGTTGAAATGTCGTGACAATCAAATCCAGCCACCCATCGTTGTCGTAGTCGCCCCAGTCCACGCCCATGCCCGCCTGCTCGCGCCCAGAGCGGCTGAACGCTGTGCCACTTTCGATGCCGATATTGATGAATCGCCCGCCCAGGTTGCGAAATAAATCGCCGGGCATTCCGTCGTTAGCGAGGTAGAGGTCAGTCCATCCGTCGTCGTCGCAGTCGGCGGCTGCCACGCCGAACGTTTTGCCATGCGTGGTCATCAAGCCCATTCGCGCGGTGGCGTCCTCAAACCGCCGCCCGCCGATGTTGCGATAAAGGTGTCCGCGTTGGGCGTCGTAGTAAGTCGGTGGGCAGGCGGATTTGATGCCCGCGAAGTCGCATAGTTGAATTGTGCGTGGCGTGAACTCGACGTAAGAACCCACGTAGAGGTCGAGCCAACCGTCGTTGTCCGCGTCGAAGAACACCGCGCTCGTGCCCCAGGCTTCTTTGTCGAGTGGGATGATGTCGCTTACGTCGCGGAATGTTCCGTGCTCGTTGCGAAACAACGCGGCGCAGCGGTAGCCGGAGAGGAAGAGGTCTTGCCAGCCATCGTTGTCGAAGTCGGCGACGGCGCAACCCATCCACATTTGCGAGGGGGCAAGGCGGAGGGCGGAAGGCGAAAGAGAGAAGGCGGCATCTGTGACATCGTGGAAATGCTTGCCGCGTTCGTTGCGGTAGAGGGCGACTTTGTTGGCTCCGAGGAGAAGAATATCTATCCATCCGTCATTGTCATAGTCAAGGAACCCACCGCCGTGCCCGGCGGTTTCAAGAATGTTGAGCGGCGACTTCCCGCCATACCCCAGCCGAAAGCGGATGCCCGCCGCAGTGGCGATGTCGGTGAAGGATAATTGGGTGGTTGGGTGGTGAGGCGGTTGGGTGGTCAGATGGTTGAGCGGTTGGGTGCGGCAAGAGGGAAGAAGAAGGCATAGAGCAGTGACCAGCGCGTAATGTCTCATTGACCTATTGACCCATCGGTGCCAGTGGCTCATTGGTCACTGCCTCCCTCGATCAAACTCTCCATCCCTTTAACTTCGCTGGGAGCCGTTTTTTCCGCCTTCTCTTTCGCTTGCGTGAGCATCTCCCTGACACCTGCAATCTGCGGGTCGAGGGCAAGGGCGCGCTCGCAGGCGACGATGGCACGTCCGTAGAGCCCATGCGCTAAACAAGCGGCTGCCATGTCGCGGTGCGCGGCGGCGCGGCGAGGATATGCCATAACCATCGTGACCGCTTGGCGCATGGCGGAGCGTTCTTCACGTTCGCGGCGGTGTTGGGCGAGGAGGTGCTGAAACTGATGGGCGCGTCCCTGAGCGCGGTAGATTTCAAACAGTTCAAACGCCAGCCCGCGCGTCTGGGGCTGGTCGCGGTAGAGCGCCTCCAAAACTTGGAGCGCTTCGTCGGTGCGCCCGCCGTGTCGGAGGGCGCGCCCCAGCAAAAGCCGCGCCTGTGGGTGCTGAGGGCGCAGTGCCAGAATCTTCCGCGCCGTCGTTACCGCCTTCGCCCGCGACGCGGCGTCGGGACGCCGCAGGTAGATTTTGGTCAGCGACAACATCGCCTCTACGTTGGTTCCTCCTTGGGAGAGGTGTTCAAACAGCCGGATCGCCTCGTCGGTGCGTCCTTCCGAGTTGGCAACAACAGCAAGTTGCTGAAGGAGCAGCATGTCGTCGGGGTATGTTTTCAGCGCGGACTCGAGGACCCGACGTGCCCGGTGGTAATCGCCCTTTTGCCAGGAGGTCATGGCTTGCACCAGAGCAATCTGGCGGGGGTCCGCGCCCAACCTCTGAGCGGCGCGCAGGGCGGCTTCCGACTCGGCAAACCATAGAAGAAGGCTGAACAACAGGGCGCGGTCAACGTGCACGTCCCCATCGTTCGGTGCCAGTTTGGCGGCGCGTTCCAGCACGGCGAGCGCCTTGTCTTCCCGCCGCGTCAAGCGATAACACTCCGCCAGCGCTCGGAGTAGGCGCGGGTCGTTCGTGCGCCGTTCCCCCTCCTCCAGAACCGGCAGCGCGGCGGGCGCGCCATGCAGTGTCAGCCGCAGGCGAGCCAGTTCCAGCCGCACGCCCAGGTTATCGGGATTCGCCCGCAGCGCGGCGGCTAATTGCGCCTCTGCCGACACTCGCGCTTGCTCCTGCTGGCGTGCTCTTTCTACCTCTGCGATGAACTGCCGCTGCCGCACCGACTCCTCCCACAACCGCCGCCGCCAGTCCCTCGTTAAGACGAAGGCGACAAGGAGAGCCAGCAAAACTATGATAAGCGCGATGAGACGATGACGTGACGTTATCATCTGGAAAGACCACTGACCACTGACCAGACGATGACGCGACCTGTGGTCATGTTATCCCGTGGGCGGGTTCAGAGACCCTCGCCCATCAAGGGGATTAAGAGCCTCTCCCAAAAACTCCCCTCCTTACCAAGGAGGGGTTGAGGAAGTCTGCTCGCCTCTGAGGCTGCGGCGGTAAACCTCCCAAAAACTCTCCTCCTTACCAAGGAGGGATTGAGGAAATCTGCTCGCCTCTGAGGCTGCGGCGGTAAACCTCCCAAAAACTCCCCTCCTTACCAAGGAGGGGTTGAGGAAATCTGCTCGCCTCTGAGGCTGCGTTGGTAAACCTCCCAAAAACTCCCCTCCTTACCAAGGAGGGGTTGGGGGAGGTTCAAAATGGGGACACCAACCCCCTATTACCTCCCGGCGCAGAGGGACAGTCATTTTTGGGATAGGCTCTAAGACGCCAAAAGTTACGCGGTTGCCCTCCTTATCTTTCCCCTCCCCCAAGGGGAGGGGAGTCGCGGAGGCGGCGCGGCGGGGCTTTTCGCCCTCACAATGGGGCTTTTTTCGTCGCGGCAACGCCGAAAAGAACTCCCCTCCCCTTCGGGGAGGGGAAAGATAATGATAGCAACCGCGTAACTCCTGGACGCGACATCATCCGTTTAATCCGCTACACGAATCCGTTGACAGTGATCCCCTACCGCCATCCGCTGACAGCAATTCTCTGCCGTTGCAATCGTTCCTCCCCTTCCACAATCCGATAGAAGGCATCGGCGGCGACGTTGTGCCACTCCTGCTGGGCGCCGCCGAGCCATTGCACTTGGAGTCGCTGCACGCTGGCGTGCTGCCCCAACCCGAAGTGAACGCGGGTGTCGCTGTGCGAAAAGTAACTACCGCCACCTCTGACCTCGCGCATTTGTGTCCTGCCACCGACGGTGATGGTCACGCGCGCGCCGATGGCGTCGCGGTTCATCTTGGTGCCGACTAACTGAATGTTCAGGAAATGGCTGGCGTGGTGCCGCTCACTAACGCTCGCAGCTCGGGGGGTCGCTTTGATGGTGTCGTTGCGCATGAGCGTGGGCGCATCGCCGTTGTTGGCGACCAGAATGTCCAAGTCGCCGTCGTTGTCGTAATCGCCGACGGATGCGCCCCGGCTGGAGAGTTTGACGCGGAAGGCGTCACCCGCTTGCTGGGTCACTTCCACGAACTTGCGGCTGGAGCGTCCGTCGTCCACGTTGCGGAACAGTTGGTTGAGTTGCTTGTAGCGCTCCGCCGTGCGCAGTTGGTCAATCTCGGGATAGACGTGCCCGTTGGCGACGAAAATGTCCTGCCAGCCATCGTTGTCGTAGTCGAAGAAAAACGCCCCGAACCCCAAAAAGTGAATGCTCGGATCCGCCACACCCGCCGGGGTGGAAACCTCCGTGAAAAAGCCGTTGCGCTCGTTGCGCCACAGATGGTTCGGGCGGTTCTGGAAATCGGCGATGAAGGCGTCGAGCCAGCCATCGTTGTCGTAGTCGCCCCAGTCAATGCCCATCGCCGCCATCGTTGTGCCGTCATCGGCGAACGCCACGCCCACCTCCGCCGCGACGTTGGTGAAGGTGCCATCCCGATTGTTGCGGAACAGCCGCGCCTCCTCGCCGTCATGGGCGACGAACAAATCCGTCCAGCCGTCGTTATTATAATCGCCCGATACAGCGCTGAGGGCTTTACCTTTGGGGTCGAACATACCGACCGCCCGGGTGACGTTCTCAAACGTTCCGTCGCCTTTGTTGCGAAAGAACAATGACGCCGTGCCGTGATAGGCTTGGGGCGGGCAGTTGGTTTTCAAGCCTTCAATAGGCGCGCAGTAGCGCAGACCGTCCAAGCGGAACTTCACGTAACTACACACGTAGAGGTCGAGGTCGCCATCGCGGTCGGGGTCGAAGAACACCGCTCCCGTATGGAACGGTTCGCCGTAGTCCATCGCGCCCACGCCCGCTTGGTCGGTGACATCCGTGAACGTGCCGTCGCCGTTGTTGCGATAGAGGACGCATTTGCCCCATTGGGTCACATATAAGTCCAAATCGCCGTCGTTATCGTAGTCACCCCACGCGCAGCCCGCGCCGTAGCCCGTGCCGGGCACACCCGCTTGTTCCGTCACGTCCGTGAACGTCCCGTCGCGGTTGTTGCGATACAGCGCGTTGCGCGATTTGATGCCGCGCCCGTAGAGGTCGCGCCCGTTGACCAGATAGATGTCCAACCATCCGTCGTTGTCGTAGTCGGCGAACGCGCAGCCGGGGACGGATTGCTCGAGAATCGTCGAGATGCCCTTCTGTCCGTTGTAATGCACGAAGTTGATGCCTGCGGCTTTCGTGGCGTCGTGAAATCGCGGCTGAATGGATGACGATGCGGAGTGCGCCCGCAGTCGGGCGACCGCCGCCCGCAGTCTGACCGCTGCCCGCAGTCGAGCGACTTCGGCTACGACCGCCAGCGCGATGACGACGATGGAGATGATGAAGAGTTTACGCAAGCCGCTGGATTTCACAGGCGATATTTCGCTGCGGCGCATCGGTTTCCTCTAACGATTCTCCCCTCCGCCAGGAGATTGCTTCGTCGCTAACGCTCCTCGCAATGACACTGGAGCCGATGCCCGTCATGGCGTCGGGGCATGGGCGACTCCCTCTCTGACCGTTATCACCCTATCAGCGGGGACGTTCCTCAGCGTATCCACCGTCCCGCTCGTCCAGCGCACGGTGACCACCTCGGCGCGCGACGCGTTACCTAACCCGAAATGAACGCGCGTGTCGCTTTGCGAGAGGTAACTGGACGCGCTGCCCGCCCACGCTCTCTGCTCTATCCCCGACGCTTGAACGCTGACCCGCGCTCCGATGCCAGCGCGATTCGAACGCGTGCCGATGAGCCGAACTGTCAGGTAGTGCCCCGTCGTCGGCGTCTCATTGCGCCAAAGATACGCCGGTCCGTTGTTGGTCGTCACCAGCACATCCACGCGTCCATCATTGTCATAGTCGCCCGCCGCTAAACCGCGCCCGACGATGGGCGTTGTCAGCGGCGCTCCCGCCGCTTGGCTGACTTCGCGGAATTTCTCTCCCCGTTGATTGTGATACAGCAGCGCGGGCTGCGCGTAGGTTTGACCGCTTTCCAGTTCGGCGATGTCGTCTTGCACGTGCCCGTTCACCGCGAGCAAATCACGGTAGCCGTCGTTATCCCAATCGGCGAAGAGAATGCCGAACCCCAGTCGCGGCAGGCTGGGGACAGCGATGCCCACCGCATTGCTTTCGTCAGTCAACATCTCCGCGCGCGGCGTTCTTTGCGTGTAAAATCCGATCGCCTCATTGGGAAAATTAGTGATAGCAATAGCCAGCGTTCCATCGTTGCGCCAGTCAGCGACATCAATGCCCATGCCCGCCCGCGCCTGTCCTGCCGCCCCAAACGCCATGCCCGCCAGTTCTGCTACCTCGACGAACTTACCGCCCACGTTGTGAAACAAACGGTTCGGCGCGGTGTCGTTGGCGACGGCGATATCGAGCCAGCCATCATCATCGTAATCGCACACCGCCACCCCCAATGCCTTCTGTGTCGGCTCGTAGACGCCGGCAGCACGGGTCACGTCCGTGAACGTTCCATCCCCGTTGTTGCGATACAGCACGCCCGACGAACCTTTGTAAGCCGACGGCACACAGTAGGACCGCCGCGTGCCGCGAATGATGCAAGGGATGTCATCGGCGAGGCTGCGATACCGAACGTAGTTCGCCACGTAAAGGTCGAGGTCGCCGTCGCGGTCGTAATCCAACCACGCGCAACTCGTGCCCCAGTGCCCCGCGTTGCCGACGCCCGCCCGTGCAGTCACGTCCTCAAAACGCCCTTTGTTGTTGCGAAACAACCGTCCGCTATCCAGCACGGCGGAGATGTAAACGTCCATCCAACCATCGTTGTCATAATCACCCACCGCGCAGCCCATCGCATACAGCGTCACTGCCAAGCCCGCTTCCTGCGTCACATCAGTAAACGTGCCGTCGCGGTTGTTACGATAAAGCGCAGGGGTTGTAGGTTGGAACGTTGGCACGTTGGCACGTTGGCACGTTAGAACGTTAGCACGTTGGCACGTTGGAACGTTAGAACGTTGGAACGTTGGAACG
>JANWYM010000319.1 GCA_025055355.1 Abditibacteriales bacterium | reverse complement strand
CCCTCCCGAAGTGTCTATGGTGATTATACTTTAAAAGGCAAGAGGGAGGGGCATCCGTTCAGTCTGTCGGTCATTGGACGGGCAGCCCCGCCCTCGCCCTGAACGCGTAGGTTTTTATCCACGCGATAACCGGCGAGCATGAATTTTGTAGTTGGGCGCGTTTGTGATAAAATGAACGCCGCAGCAAGGGCGGCAAGTATCATGGAAAAAGAAGCGACGCATCCATCGGGGCGGTTGTTTGTCATTTCCGGTCCAGCGGGCGTGGGGAAGGACACGTTGCTCGCGCGCGTGCTGCCGGAGTTTCCGCATCTGGTCAAAGCCATTACCACCACCACCCGTCCGCGCAAGGAGGGCGAGGTGCATGGCAGGGATTACTTTTTTGTGACCGTCGAGGAGTTCCAGCAGATGATTGACAGCGGGCAACTGTTAGAGTGGGCGAAGGTACATGAGCGATATTACGGTTCGCCCAAGCAGTGGGTAGAAGAGCAACTGGCGCAGGGGCGCAGCGTCGTGCTGGTGATTGACGTGCAAGGCGGTCTGAACGTCAAGGCGCTGTTTCCCGACGCCGTGCTAATTTTCATTCGACCGCCGCGCGGACGGGAGCGCGAGGTCCTCTTGGCGCGCATCGCCGGGCGCGGGCGCGACAGCGCGGAGGAGGTCCAAGTCCGCCTCAAAACCGCCGAGTGGGAACTGTCCCAGGCGGACCGCTATGATTATCAAATCGTGAACGAGGACCTGGAGGAAGCGACGCAGCAGTTGAAAGCAATCATCCAACGGGAGGTAGCGGGGAGGGGGTGAGGGATGAGAGAGGAAAGATGAGGGAGGCAAAAGGGGGTTCCGCCGACGTTCCTGCTTCTCTGCCCCCCGGTAGGCTCATCTCTCATCCCTCATCACGGACGCATGTCGTTTCAGGACCGCACCATCCTTCTCGGCGTCAGCGGCGGCATCGCGGCGTTCAAAGCGGTGGAGATCGCCTCTGCGCTCAGGCAGCAGGGCGCAAGCGTGCACGTCGTGATGACGCGCCATGCGACGCTGTTCGTGACGCCTTTGACGTTTGAATCCATCACGCACCATCCGGTCGCCGTGGAGTTCAGCAGGGCATGGGAGACGGAACTCATACCGTTAGCGCAGCATGCGGATCTGTTTCTCATCGCGCCGACCACGGCGAACGTGATGGCAAAGTTGGCGGCAGGCATTGCGGATGATGTGCTGACCGCGTTGGCGCTGGCGACGCGCGCGCCGCTGCTCCTCGCGCCCGCCATGCACACCAATATGTGGACGCACGCTGCCACGCAGGCGAACGTCGCCACCCTCGCGCAGCGGGGGGCGACGTTCGTGGGACCGGAGCACGGATGGCTGGCGTCGGGCGACATCGGCCTCGGGCGTCTGGCGTCACTCGAAGCGATCCTGCGCGCTGCCGCAGCCACGCTGACGCGGCAGGCGGATTGGCAGGGCGTGCGCGTCCTCATCACGGCGGGCGCGACCCGCGAGGCGATTGACCCGGTGCGGTTCATCTCCAACCGTTCCAGCGGCAAAATGGGCTACGCCCTCGCCGAAGCCGCCCGCGCGCGCGGCGCCACCGTGACGCTCATTTCTGGACCGACGCACCTGCCCCCGCCGCCGCATGTCAACGTGACATACGTGCAGACCGCCGAAGAAATGCTCAGTGCCGTCCTGGCGCACTTTGACGAAAGCGACGTTTTCATCAGCGCGGCGGCGATCGCCGACTTTAAACCGTCGCGCCCGTTGGTCCAGAAGTTGAAGAAAACCGCTCGCAAATCGCTGACGCTTGAGTTAGAGCCGACGCCCGATGTGCTGCGCACCGTCGCCGCCCGTCGCACGCACCAACTCCTCGTCGGCTTCGCTGCCGAATCCGAGAACCTCCTCGCCCACGCGCAGGAAAAACTGCGCCAAAAAAACCTCGACCTGATCGTTGCGAACGACGTCACACTGCCCGATGCCGGTTTTGAGGTGGACACCAACATCGTCACGCTCCTGACGCGCGATGGCAAAGTGGAGACACTGCCGAAGATGAGCAAGCGCGAAGTGGCGGAGAGGATTTTGGATGTGGCGAAGGGCCTGCGGGCGGGATAGGGAAGTCCCCACACATTTGCAGCCCTCTCCCCCGCCAGGGATTGCTTCGCTGCGCTCACCATGACAGCCGCCGAGAGCGACTTTTTAGACGGGTCCTAAAAGAGATTCCACAGGACGAATCGCGTCACGGCATTCAGAGAGGTGCCGTCCTCCGTAGTTGCCCACCGATTGATGTCCCCGAACCGCAGCGCCTTGCAGTGACCGTCCGCGAAGGCGATGTTTGTATGCTCGGAGTGCCGATAGGATACGCGGCTGCAATCGGGGTTGTTCATCCCATCGCCGCAGGAATTGGCAGGTAGATTCGTGGGTGGGCAGGGACGTCCCACTGGCACGACAGCGATCCCCCAGTTGTTTTGCAGGGTGCACCATACCGCCGCCTGGTCAGGGCGGAAGCGGTAGGGATTAGAATTGGTCACCCCGCAACTGTCTCCAATCATGATGGTCTCTGCTGGCTTGTTGATTGACGCCAATGGGGTATTGTTCAGAGAACAAGCGTTGTAGCCGTAGCCCCCTGTCGGACCGCTCAACCCGCCGTAAACGAACTGGTTGGCGGACGGGCAGGTGAAGATCTGAAGGTTCTTCACGTAGGGCTGAATCTGCCCGCCCCAGCGGATGGCACCGATGCCTGTGGAGCGACTCCCCGCCGGCAGGAGCTCATCGTAATCCTGCGCATACATGAGAATCGCCGTCGCCAGGTTCTTCACGTTGCTCTGGCAACTCGCCTGCCGCGCTTTCTCGCGGGCGCGGGCGAACACCGGCATCAGGATCGCCGCCAAAATCGCAATGATGGCGATGACGACCAGCAACTCAATCAGTGTGAAACCCTCTCTGCGCAATTGCATGACGACGCACCTCCACAACGAAAAGTGATGGCGTCTCCTTGGGGGACAAGGAGAACAGCCGCTCTTGCTGAGGGAGATGTTCGCGTGCCTCGGGGTGATGGCTATCCCTCGTGTTGCTTTCATTATAGCACAGATAAGGAGATGCAGGACAACAATTTTCTGAAGTCTATGGGGCAACCCTGCCCGCTCCGTCCGCTGCCTCCGAAACGTAAATCGCTGGCGTGCGCCCATGTGCGCGTTCGTAAGCCGCTGGCAGTTCGCGCAGGAAGGTGTCCAAGCAATCCCGCCGCAGCAGTGTGACCGTGCAGCCGCCGAACCCTGCGCCCGTCAGGCGACTGCCGAGAACGCCGGGCAGCGAACGGGCAATGTCAACGAGCGTGTCCAACTCGGGACAACTGACTTCGTAGAAGTTTTTAAGGCTCTCGTGCGACTCGTTCATCAACTTGCCGAACAGTCGCAGGTCGCCGCGCTCCAGCACGCGCGCTGCCATCTCCGTGCGGACGATTTCGCCCAGCACGTGCATCGCCCGCCGGCGCACGTTGTTGGGCAGTTGCTTTTCGTGCAGGTGCAGTTGCCGCGCCGTCACGTCCCGCAAACTCTGAAAGCGCTCACCTGTATATTCGGAGAGCAGGCGCACGGCTTCCTCGCACTCGGCGCGGCGTTCGTTGTATTTGGACGAAGCGAGCGTGCGCGGCACTTTGGAGTCCACGATGGCGAAGCAGTGTCCCCGCAGGTTGAGCGGCACGTGACGATACGATAAATCGCGGCAGTCAATCAGCAGGGCGGTGCCCGCCTTGCCCATCGTGGCGATGAACTGGTCCATGATGCCGCAATTGACGCCGACGAAGCGGTTCTCGGCGCGCTGGCAGAGCAAGGCAACGTCTGCCGGGTTCAGGGTTGAGGATTGAGGGTTGAGATGCAGGAAAGTGAAAGCGGTGGCAACTTCGATGGCGGCGGATGAACTTAACCCCGCGCCGAGTGGCACATCGCCGCAAATCACGGCGTCCATGCCTGTGAGCGACACGCCCAACGCGAGCAGTTCTTGCGCCACCCCCATCACGTAGTTGAGCCACAGGTGTTGGTCGCTGCGCTCAATAGCGTGCAAATTGAAGGTAGCCTCTTGGTTGAACTCTGCGGCGAACACGCGCACCGCGTCATCCGCGCGCGGCTGCGCCAGCACCCACACCGCGCGGTCAATCGCCATCGGCAGCACGAAGCCGCCGTTGTAGTCCGTGTGTTCGCCAATCAAATTCACCCGCCCCGGCGCGCGGATGAGAACAGCGTCGGAGCGCGGCGCGCCGAAGTGCTCAGTAAACAGGTTGCGAAGATGACCCTTGAGTTCGCTCATTTTTAGGAAACCTCATTTGAGGGGACCGACTTCGATGATGGTTTGCGCATCGGCGCGCTGTATATGAGAGTCGGTTGTCAGCGCGAGGTCACAGCCGGCTTCCACAAAGTTTGTCGTCATGCATCAACAATGCGTTGACAGTGAGGACAGATCGAAAATGCCCGTCATGACGCTTTCCCACTGGGGGAAGGGAGAGAAGCGCGTAACGCAAAAGTTTAGCAAAATGATACGGTCGTCATAAACCGCAATCCATTCCCCGATGCCCTATTCCTCGTCATCCGAGGAACTCGCCGAAGTCGGTCTCCATCCTAACTCGCTTTTTGCGTCGGAACGGGTCGAACGTGTTGAGTCTCTCCCTCCGTCTCACCTTTTATGCTGTCACAGGCGGTCCGGTCTTTCAAGGGGCGAAGGGGCGGCGTCGTTGGACAGCGTGCTCAACAGCCTCACCCGCACCAGCGGGAAATCCTTCACCCGCAACGCGAACTCCTGCGCTGTGGCGGGCACGTCGAACGTCAACGCCAACGCGAACTCTGTTCCCGCTTCGCCCTCCCACGTGACCGACGGCTGCCCCATGATGAGCGCGCGGTGTTCGCCGCGTTCAAACGGAATCCCCTTGGGCGGAATCTCCCGTCCATCGGGCGTGAGCAGCGCGGCGTCGCGCGGGAACTCCAGCGTTAGCGGCTTGCCCGATGCCGTTGCTTGAAAGTGCAAGTCCATCTGCGCGAACTGACCGTCCGCCGTCATCCCCGGAAACCTCACGTCCCGCCATGCGGCGGTCAGCGTCATCGCCCATCCGTTGGCTGTAACGGGTTCGCCCAACGCCGCCGTCACGCTCGCCAACGCGTCCCCTTTGAGAAATCGGTCGAACCAGCGCAACATCCGCGTGTAGGCGTCCATCTGATGGTTCGGCTCCTGAAAGCCGTGTCCCTCGCGCGGGTAGTGAACGAACTCCACCGTGCGATGCAGGTGCGTCAACGCCTGCCACATCTCTTTGGAGTTGCTAATGAAGGTGTTGTCGTCCACGTCGCCGTGCAGGATGAGGACGGGCGTTGTGATGTCGCCGACATATTTGAACGGCGAGCGCTCCAGGTAAGGCGTTATATCTTCCCAGTAGTAAACGCCCAGATAGTCTTTGTCCCAACTGGGAAGCGTGGAGTTGCTGAAGTCGGTGATGAGGTTGAAGATGCCGTAGAA
>JANWYM010000318.1 GCA_025055355.1 Abditibacteriales bacterium | reverse complement strand
GCCGCCGCGTGCAACTTGCCTTCCCCCCACCGAAATAGTATAATCCCCCTTGCCCATGAAAACCGTTAACGGATTCAGCGCTGGCAAAGCCGTCATCGAGGCCATCCTAAGCAAGCGGTGTCTCATGCCCCGTCGGGATGCGCCCTGGTCGGACAAAGAAGCCGCTGTGCGCGACATCATTGACGACGTGCACGCGCACGGCGACGACGCCGTGTTGAAGTATGCGCGACAGTTCGACTGTCCGACGCTAACGAAGGCGCAACTGCGCGTGCAGCCCAAGGAAGTGGAGGCGGCGTGCCGAGAGGTCGGCAGGGACGTTCTGAGGGCGATGGAGCGCATCGCGGCGAACATCCGCGACTACCACGAGCGGCAACAGCGGCAATCGTGGCTGCACCTTGGCAATGATGGGGTGGTGCTGGGACAGAAGTTCACAGCGATCGAGAACGTCGGCATTTACGCGCCCAGCGGTCTGGCAAGCACCGTGTTGATGATCGCCGTGCCAGCGCACGTGGCAGGGGTCAAGCGGCTGGTGCTGTCCAGCCCCCCGCGACGCGACGGGAGCCTCAGCCCGCCCCTCTTAGCCGCCGCCAAAGTAGCGGCTGTGGATGAAATCTACCGTCTGGGCAGTGCCTGGGCGCTGGCGGCGCTCGCGTTCGGGACCGAGACGGTCAAGAGGGTTGACAAAATCGTCGGACCGGGCAACGTTTACGTTGTGCTGGCTAAGAAACTGCTCTTCGGTGCCGTCGGCATCGAAAGTTTACCTGGACCGAGCGAGGTGGTCGTCATCGCCGACGAGACCGCGCGCCCCGCGTGGGTGGCGGCTGACCTGCTCGCGCAAGCCGAACACGGCCCCGACTCGCTCTGCGGGTTAGTGACCAACTCTGCCAAAATCGCTCGCGCGACGGCGCGCGCCCTCGCCGAACAACTGAAGACCGCGCCGCGCGCGGCGTTGATGCGGCAATCACTGGACAACTTCGGTTTCATGATTACGGTGGATAGTTTGGACGAAGCGTGCGAACTGGTCAACCTCTGCGCGCCGGAGCATGTGCAGTTATGCGTGCGCGAGCCGCTGCGCTATCTCGCGCAGGTGCGACACGCAGGCGCGATCTTTTTGGGGCATGACTCGCCCGTGCCGGTCGGCGATTACGTCGCCGGCCCCAGCCACGTCCTGCCGACCGCCGGCACGGCGCGGTTTGCCTCCGGTCTGAGCGTGGACGACTTCATCAAAAAAACGAGCATCATCGGCTACACCGCCGAACGGTTGCAGGCGGTCGCCCCTGACGTCGACACCATAGCCGCAGCGGAAGAGTTACCGGCGCACGCCGCTGCCGTCAGAATGAGGTTATAGGTTAGCGGGTATTCGAGTATGCAGGCATCATCGTTACCCGAATACCCAAACACCTTTGAAGCCATGTCTCCTCTCGAAACCGCCGACCGTCTCCCCCTCGGGGGAGGGCTTTTCATCAAACAGGAGATTCTGCGAATGCTACCGCAGGTGGAAGCGGTGCTGCTGGACGTGGACGGCGTCATCGTCAACGTCGCGGAGACGTTCCGCGTCGTCGTGTGCGAGGCGGCGCAGTTCTACTGCGAGCAGTTCTTGGGATTTGAGCGCGACGGGCGGCTGATTTATCCATCCGAGGTCGAACTGTTCAAGCGCGCCGGGGGCTTCAACAACGACTGGGATGTGACCCTGGCAGTGGTGCTTCTTGCCATCGCCAAGTCGCTGCGCTACGAGACGAAGAACCCCCGCCGTCTGCGCGAATGGGCGCCGACGCTTGAAGAGTTCACTGATGAGATCGCGCGGCGGGGGGGCGGTCTCAGCGTCGCGGAAGCCTACGTGCTGGAATACCTCGACAGCCCCACCCTGCGGCGCGAGTTGAGTCTGCAGTGGAACCAGCGCACCATCGTGCAGATCTTTCAGGAGATCTACGCGGGCAACCAATACTGCAAGCGGCTCTACGGCTTCGACCCCGAGCACGTCCAGAGCGAAGGCTACGTGGACAAAGAGCGCGTCCTGCTCAACCCGCGCCTGATTCCACCGAGCGTCAAGTTGGGCGTTCTCACCGGGCGCACGCTCGAAGAAACGCGGCTCGTCCTCCAGCGCGCCGACCTGACGGACCTCATCCCCGAAGGGCACTGGGTCACGCACGACGACGGCGTGCAGAAACCCGACGGGCGCGCTCTGGCGCTGCTCGCCGAACGCTTGCGCTTCCGCCTCGCGATTTACGTCGGCGACACGCTCGACGACTGGCGCACCGTGTGCCGCTACCGCGAACTGCGCGGTGCAGGGCGGTCGAAGGTCATCGGCTGCCTCGTCCTCACCGGCGCGGCGGGCGCCCAGAACCAAACCCTCTTCCTCGAACAGGGCGCGGAAATCGTCGCCCCCGATGTGAACGCGGTGATGACGTTTCTGGGGACGATGTTAAGGTAATCGGTCAATCGGTCAATGAAGGCATTGACCCATTGATGCATTCAGACATTGACGATGACTGAGCGGCTTGCACGCACAGCGCACGTGAAACGCGCCACCCGCGAGACAGAGGTCGAACTCCACCTCAACCTCGACGGCGCGGGGGTTTACGAGATTGATTTGCCCGTGCCGTTCCTCAAGCACATGCTGGAGTTGTTCAGCAAGCATGCGCTCGTTGACCTGACCCTCAAAGCAACGGGCGACGTGGAGGTGGACGACCACCATCTCGTCGAGGACGTAGGCATCGTGTTGGGGCAGGCGTTGGCGCAAGCGCTGGGCGACAAGGCGGGCATCGCGCGCTACGGGCACGCCCTGCTGCCGATGGACGAAAGCCTCGTCCTGTGCGCGATTGACCTGAGCGGACGGGCGTGTCTGGTTGACGACTTCCGCTTCCCGCAGGAGCGCGTCGGCAACTTTGACGTGCACCTCGCCCATGAGTTTTTCGCCGCCTTCGCCGCGCACGCCCAGATGAACCTGCACCTGCGCCAACTGGCGGGCGGCAACGCCCACCACCTCCTCGAAGCCGCCTTCAAAGCCACCGCCCGCGCTTTGCGTATGGCGGTCTCCTACGATGAACGCATCACGGGCGTGCCCAGCACGAAAGGGATATTGTGAAAGAGCGCCGAGAAAACCGAGCCAAAAGCGACGCCGTTGCCGACGTCCCCTTCCCTCCCCCACGCGGGAATCTGGGTTGGAACGTTAGCAGGTGAGCGCGTTGGCACGTTCGAAAAATGTCCCACCGATACCACATCGGTGGCCCTGCTTATCCGTGGGACGTTTGCGTCAGCGCGAACAACACCCAATTGTAACGCGCTGAGCGCGCATGCAGCGAAAAACGGCATCGGCATGACCCGGGAGGAGCGGAAGGAACCATGATTGCCATCATTGACTACGGCATGGGCAACTTACGCAGCGTGGAGAAAGCGCTGCAACATCTCGGATATGAATGCAAGATCACGCGCGACCCCTTGGAGGTAGCCCGGGCGGACAAGGTCATCTTGCCGGGCGTGGGCGCCTTTGGCGCGGCGATGGCGAACCTGCAAGCAGCGGGATTGATTGAGGTCACGAAGGACGCCGTTGCCAGCGGCAAGCCCTTTTTGGGGATTTGTCTGGGGCTGCAACTGCTCTTCACCGAAAGCGAAGAGATGGGGCGACACGAGGGGCTGGGCATCTTCGCGGGGAAAGTCGTGCGCTTCCCCGAGGCGATGCCACTCGACGTGCAAGGACTGCCCCTGCGCGTGCCGCATATCGGCTGGAACAGTCTGAACCTGAAGCGCCCCGCGCCTGTTTTACGCGACGTGCCCGACGGAGCGCGGGTTTACTTCGTCCACTCCTATTTCCCCGTCCCTGAGGACCCTGACATTATTGCGGCGACCTCGGAACACGGCGTGGAATTCACCTGTGTCGTGTGGAAGGACAACGTCTGCGCGACACAGTTCCACCCCGAAAAGAGCGGCGCCGTCGGGCTCCAGATGCTCAAAAACTTTGCGGAGCAGTAGCCCGTCGCCATCCCTTATCAATCGGGTCAAGCGCTACGACAACGGGCAGACAGCGTTATGCCGTCTGCCCGTTTTCTTTTGTCGCCATCCCCTATCAATCGGGTCAAGTGCTACGACATCGGCAATGGGCTAGTAATCACTCCCGAAGGCAGAGGTATGTCGCAATCCCCTATCAATCGGGTCAAGTGCTACGACCGGGGCGGACTTTATATTCGTTATCTTAACCCTCAACGGGTCGCAATCCCCTATCAATCGGGTCAAGTGCTACGACGGGTGGACTTCCGTATTGACGAGCTTTGCTGGGAGGTCCGCGTCGCCATCCCCTATCAATCGGGTCAAGTGCTACGACTCAATCTGCCGAGCCTCAGCACGATTGCGGCACTGGTGCTGTCGCAATCCCCTATCAATCGGGTCAAGTGCTACGACGGGAAGGAGCGGCAATCGAATTCCTGGGTTGGGCAAAGTCGCAATCCCCTATCAATCGGGTCAAGTGCTACGACAGTTTGCCGTCGGTGAGCCACAAATCACATCCGTCGACGTCGCAATCCCCTATCAATCGGGTCAAGTGCTACGACGAGTCTTCGGGCAGCGTCGTCCTTTCGTTCGTCGGGCGATAGTCGCAATCCCCTATCAATCGGGTCAAGTGCTACGACGGGGAAACAGTGAAAGTATCTTACGAGCCCCACAAGAAGGTCGCAATCCCCTATCAATCGGGTCAAGTGCTACGACCACGGAAGATTGAGGTAGTGGTAAAAAAAGCTCTTGAGTCGCAATCCCCTATCAATCGGGTCAAGTGCTACGACCTTCTGGACATCTCCCGCGGCAAGACTCCCCACTTACCGTCGCAATCCCCTATCAATCGGGTCAAGTGCTACGACCTCCAGATACAATTATTGGAGAGGGCGTAGGGGATAGGAGTCGCAATCCCCTATCAATCGGGTCAAGTGCTACGACGTGGAACGACGGAAAGTGGTCTGACCTGCGTTATGCCGCGATGTCGCAATCCCCTATCAATCGGGTCAAGTGCTACGACCTGGAATATATGTGATACAATAGGCAATAGTGAATAAGTCGCAATCCCCTATCAATCGGGTCAAGTGCTACGACTCCGCAATAGCGAACGAAATGTCATCACGCTCAGGGTGTCGCAATCCCCTATCAATCGGGTCAAGTGCTACGACCGGCGTTGTGCCGTCTTATTTTTTTTGCCGACAGAAACCGTCGCAATCCCCTATCAATCGGGTCAAGTGCTACGACGTGAGTAAGAAGAGCAGAGAAGACCCTATCTCCCGTTGTCGCAATCCCCTATCAATCGGGTCAAGTGCTACGACGAGTGTGCTATCCCCCGCACAAGCGGGGGCAGGAAGTTGAGTCGCAATCCCCTATCAATCGGGTCAAGTGCTACGACTCGGCTCCGTGCGCGTTGGGGGAACACCCGATCTGGTGTCGCAATCCCCTATCAATCGGGTCAAGTGCTACGACAGGTCATCGAGGACCTTCTTGTCCCCCCAACGGCCCTC
>JANWYM010000317.1 GCA_025055355.1 Abditibacteriales bacterium | reverse complement strand
CAGGTCAAGCACAAGGGCGGAGGCCTGCCCGCCGGCCTCAACGATAGTGGCGGCGGTCTCGGCATTCGCCGTGGCGTTCACGTCGCCGCAGAATACGCGCGCGCCGAAGGCAGCCAGCCCCTGCGCCGCTGCCCGCCCGATGCCGCTGCCCCCACCTGTCACAATCGCCACTTTGTTTTTCAATCGCATCATTGACCCTCCTGGAGTCGCGTGTCTCCAACGGATGAGAAATGCTAACAGGTAACGACTGACCAGATGACCTGGGGTCCGTTGTGCGGTGGTCAATTGTTATCCGTTGGGACTTTTCATCCGTTGGAAGACACCGCTTAATCGGCTGACAATCGCTCCCGTTGCTCAATCCTGCGAAACTCGGCGGCAACGTCCGTCCCCTCGTAAAACGACAACCAGCCGCGCAATCGCTGCGTCTCGCCCGGCGCGCAGTCGGGGAACTGGGGGTCGGAATGAAAACAGGGGCACGACGGATTCCCCCAGACGCGGTGGCAGTGCGTCCAAGCCGTGATAATCCACCGCTTGCCATCCGCCGAACGACAGGCAGCGTAGGGCTGGGAGAATAGTTTGTTGTCGTTCGTCTGCTGCGCGAAGCCCGCTACGCCTTTCAGCAGCACGCAGTTCTGCACGCGCAGGTCGGTCAGGCGTTGGCTCGTGCCGTTCGTCAGCCACAGTTCCATCCTGACCCCCGCCGTCGTCGGCACGATCTTTGTGCCAAAAGCGATGCCGTTCGGCAGGTGGCGTGCGATGTCGAGCGTGCCGTCGGGGCGACGGTTCCACTCCAGCGGCGGCAACTCCACGTTCTGCTGCGTCCAAATCGTCGGGACGTGCGTGTGCGCCAGATAGGTCAGACCGAGGTTCGACCAGATGGCTTCTGGCACGTCCACTACGACGTAACTGGTTGCGTCCCATGGCGTGAACACGCTGATTTTCGTCTCACGCTGCGGGTGCACCGCGCCATCCAAAAACCCGATGCGGGGGTGCCGCCCGCCCGGATAGGGCAGCACAAGCAGCGGCGCGTTCGCGGGACGTTGGGGCTTGGTGTCGGGCGTGATGTTGAACCTCTGCAACGCCGCCGTCACTGCGTCCACCGTCAAACCCGTTGCCGCTGAGACCTCTTCATGCGTGAAGCGATGATGCCAGACCATGTTTTCCAGCCAGTAGCGCAAGTCAGCGTCGTCCTTCGGCGGGCGGCAATTCGATGAATCGGACGGACCGACGGGAGTGGTTGCCGTCAGAGCGATGAAGGAAACGAGGAAGCCCACCAGGAGGGGATGGCAGTGTTCCATGTCAATACCTCACCATGAAGGTCGTAAACTCCCCCTGAAACTCCTCCCACATGACGTCCACCTTGTCCACCCGCGACAGGGGCGGACCTTGACGGCACAGCGTGATGAGGCGTTCCACCTTTTCCTGCTCGCCCTCCATGACCACCTCGACGCGCCCATCCAGCATATTGCGCACGTAGCCGTTGACGCCCAGCGTGCGCGCCTGGTCGCGCACGAAGGCACGGAAATAGACACCTTGCACCTTGCCAGAAATAACAACCCGCGCGCGCGTTGGCATGAGATACCACCTCGTCAGAAGACTATACGCCATGAGCCTCGTCGTTCCTCTTTGCCTTGACGCCCTCATGTCGAAACGCTACAATATGACCAGCGCAGGGAACGGCTACCCTTGGCTCTCCCCCTGCGCAAGGGAAGACGGAGAGGGTTGCCATCTCCGTTCCGAACGAGGCGAGTGTGATGGCGAAACCGATTGTAGCTATCGTCGGAAAACCCAACGTTGGGAAGTCCGCGCTGTTCAATCGCCTGACGCGGCGGCGCATCGCGGTGGTGGAGGACGTGCCCGGCGTGACCCGCGACCGTCTGTATGCTGACGCGGACCTCAACGGGCGGATTTGTTCGCTGGTGGACACGGGCGGCTTTGACCCGATGGAGAAGACGGGTTTGGTTCCGCAGGTCGTCCAGCAGACGAAGTTCGCCATCAACGAGGCGGACGTGATCGTGTTCGTCGTGGACGCGCGCGAGGAGCCGAGCGCGTTGGATTTTGCGATGGCGGACTTGCTGCGCGTGACGCACAAGCCGGTCGTCTTCGTCGCCAACAAGGTGGACGCCGCAAAGGGCAAGCCGAACGCTCATTTTGAGTTGGGCTTGGGCGCGCCCATCTTCGTCTCGGCAGTCCACGGGCACGGGGTGGCGGAGTTGGAGGACCGCATCAACGAGTTGCTACCACCGCCGGGGGAGGGCGACGAGGAGGAAGTGACCGAAGACGACGGGCTGCGCATCGCCATCGTCGGACGCCCCAACGTGGGCAAGTCGGCGTTCACCAACGCGATCTTGGGCGAGGAGCGCTGCATCGTCAGCGAGGTGCCCGGCACGACCCGCGATGCCGTGGACACCTCTTTCACCTGGCAGGGCGAGCGGGTGACGCTGATTGACACGGCGGGCATGCGGCGCAAGGCGAGGGTCAAGCACGCATTGGAATACTACTCCGTGCTGCGCGCGCTGCGCGCCATTGACCGCGCCGACGTGGTCGTGCTGATGGTGGACGCGGGGGGCGTCGTTGAGCAGGACGCCAAAATCGGCGGCTACGCCCACGACGCCGGCAAACCCGTCATCATCGTGGTCAACAAGTGGGATTTGATGGAGGAGGAAATCCGCAAAGGGATGGAGGAAGCCGCTGACCAACGCAAAGCGCGCGGCGACAAAGAACTCAAACGGCGTCTGCGATTGGCGCAGGAGGACTTCACGCGCATCGTGCGAGCGTATCTGCCGTTTCTCGATTACGCCCCCGTCATCTTCGCGTCCGCCCTCAAAAAAACGGGCGTCAAGGAAGTGATGGACGAAGCCTTCCTCGTCGCGGAACACAGCGCGCGGCGCGTGCCAACCAGCCAACTCAATACGTTTTTGATTCAGGTGCAGGAGCAGCACCCGCCGCCGACCGTCAAGGGCAAAAGGCTGAAAATTCGCTATGCCACCCAGCCCGAGGTGAAGCCGCCGACGTTCGTGCTGTTCGTCAACGACCCGGAACTGATGCACTTCTCCTACGCGCGGCATCTGGAGAACCGCCTGCGCGAGCGGTTCGGCTTTGAAGGCACTCCCCTTCGGCTCAAACTCCGCGCCAGCACGGGGAAGGAAGCCCGGGAGGAGATGATGTGAAGATGGTTGATGGTTTCATTGACCCTAAACTTTTGCGTTTTGTCCTTTTCTCCGAAAATGCCTCTCATTGCGAGCGGAGCGAAGCAATCCCCTGCGGCGGAGAGAGAGAAGCGCGAAACGCAAAAGTTTAGATTGACCATTAACCATTGATCATTGAGCATGCTCTCATTGATCGTCCTTCTCGCCTGCTATCTCCTCGGCTCTGTGCCGATCGGCTGGATGGTCGGCAAGGTCACGCGGGGAGTGGACATCCGACAATTTGGCAGCGGGAACATCGGTTTCACCAACGCCCTGCGCACGCTGGGCTGGGGTCCGGCGGTCGCGGTTCTCATCGCCGACGTGGCGAAGGGCGTCGCGGCGGTGCTGCTGACGCGCGCTCTGATGGGCGAGGAGGCGTGGGCGGTGTGGGGCGGGGTATGCGCCGTGGCGGGGCACAACTGGTCGGCGTTTTTGAGGTTTCGCGGCGGGCGCGGTGTCGCCACGAGTCTGGGCGTCATCCTCGGCTTGGCGCCGCTGGTGGCTCTGAGCGCGTTCGCGGTCTGGCTGGTGGTGCTGGCGGTGTCGCGCTACGTCTCCCTGGCATCCCTCATCGCCGCCGCGTCCGTGCCGCTCTGGATGTTTGTGTTCAACCATACAATGACCCTCAAAGTCATCAGCCTGCTCCTGTGCACGTTTATCGTCGTGCGCCACATCCCCAACATCAAAAGACTCCTTGCTGGCACGGAACACAAGTGGGGGCAGAAGGTGGACGTCAAAGCCGAGGAGCAGAAGAGCGACGCGTCGGAGACGGTGACCAGTAACCAGTGACCAGTGACCGGTGACTGGTGAACCGCCTCAACTGGTCACTGGTTACCGGTCACTGATCACTGGTCACTGGTCACTGGTTACTTCATGTTATCCACCAAGACAAAGGACATCCTCGCCGTCATCGGCGCGGGTAGTTGGGGCACGGCGCTGGCGCACCTGCTCGCGCCGAAAGTGCGCGAGGTGCGCTTGTGGGTGCGGTCAGCGGAATTAGCGGACCTCATCCGTCAACGGCGCATGAATGAAAAATATCTGCCCGGCGTCACACTGCCGGAGAACGTTGCCGTCACCAGCCACCTCGCCGACGCAGTGGCGGGCGTGGAGTTCGTCGTGCTGGCGGTGCCGTGCGTGGGCGTGCCGACGGTGTGCGAGGCGCTGGCGCCCGTTGTCTCCCCGACGGCGATCCTCGTGAGCGCGACGAAGGGGTTGCACAACGACAGCGGGTTGCGCCCGTCGCAAATCATCGCCCATACTTGCGGCGGCGCGGAGCGCATCGCGGTTCTCTCAGGACCGAACTTGGCGCGGGAAGTCGTCAGCGGCATCCCGACGACGACGGTGATTGCCGCATCGAACCCCGAAGTCTCCCAGCGCGCGCAGGTTCTCTTCTCGACGCCAACGTTTCGCGTTTATACGAACAGCGATGTAGTGGGCGTAGAGTTGGGCGGCGCGCTCAAGAACATCATCGCTATCGCGGCGGGCATCAACGACGGTCTGGGGTTCGGTGACAACACAAAGGCGGCGCTGGCGACCCGGGGCTTGGTGGAGATGACGCGACTGGGCATCGCGTTGGGTGGGAAGTTGGAGACGTTCTTTGGTTTGTCGGGCGTGGGCGATTTATTTGCAACTTGCGCCAGTCGGCACAGCCGCAACCACCACGTCGGCTTTCGTCTCGGGCGCGGTGAAACCCTCGCGGAGATCCAAGCCAGCATGACCATGATTGCCGAGGGCATCCCTACCACCCAAGCCGCCTTCCACCGCGCCCGCGAACTCGGCATTGACATGCCCATCACTGAGCAGATCCACGCCGTGCTGTTTGAAGGCAAGAACCCGCGCCAGGCGGTCGCTGACTTGATGAGCCGGCGGTCCAAGGCGGAATCAACGGAAGATTACTCGCCGTGGCGGAAGGTTTGAATCAAAAGTGACACAGTGGCTGTCACCATAGAGTTGGTGTCATGGCGAGCGCAGGGAAACCCTCTCCTCTATTGCAGCGAGATGGCTTCGCTGCGCTCACCATGACAATACCCAAGAGCGATTTTGGAGATAGGGTCTTAGCCATAATGGAGGTTGCTCACTATGTCTAAGAAGGTCGTGCTTTACTCGCAGCCCGGCTGACCGCCCTGCCATGCAGCGAAAGAGTATCTTTCGCGCAAGGGGGTTGAGTTGACGGTGAAGGACATCACGCAAGACCCCGAAGCGTTGAACGACCTCATCAACAAAGGTTTCAAGGTCACGCCTGTCATCTTCATCGGCGACCACCCTGTCGTTGGCTTCGACCGGGCGGCGATTGACGCGCTACTG
>JANWYM010000316.1 GCA_025055355.1 Abditibacteriales bacterium | reverse complement strand
CAAATCTCCATTACCTTCAGCGGGTTTTCGCGGCGCTACGACTGGCAGACGCTGAGGAGCGAAATGGGCGGCAACCTGCTCAACACCGGACCGCATCCGCTCGACCAAGCCCTGCAACTGTTTGGGACGGATGTGATGCCGCAGGTGACTTGTTTCATGCGCCACACTATCAGTTACGGCGACGCGGAAGACCACGTGCTGCTGATACTGAGCGGAGAGGGGCGCCCCCTCATCACGCTGGAAATCTCCTCCTGCTGCAAATATCCCCGCGAGACCTACCACGTTTACGGGACACGGGGCGGGCTGCGGGGGGACACGAAGCATATTGAGTGGCAATACTACGACCCTGCCGCTGCCCCCAAGTTGCAACTCATTACCGCGCCCCTCCAGCATGCGGATGGCACGCCTGCTTATTGCAGCGATGCGTTGGCATGGTATCGGGAAGAGTGGCATGCCCCCGAAGGCGGCGGGTTGTTCGGGAGCATGTCGCAGGCGTTCTACACGATGCTCTACCGCACGCTCACGGAGGGCGCGCCCCTGGAGATTACGCCGCAGCAGGTGCGCCAACAGATTGCTGTGATTGAGGAATGTCAGCGGCAGAACCCCCATATTTACCCTGAAGGGAGGAAGACCTGATGACGGTCAACCAGCGGAGTGTGGGGCGTGCCTCAGCCCTCTGGGGGTTCACGATGGGGTGTCTGCTTGCGCCTCTGCTCCTCGGTGCTACCATCGCGGTGCAGCCTGCTGTGGTCTTCATAGACCGGACGGGCGCCGTTGGTTTAAACCTCAACCCCGAAGCAGCGTGCTGGGTGGATTTCGACAACGACGGTTGGGTGGACCTGTGCGCCGCTGAGGCGGTCTGGAAAAACCACGCCGGTCAGCGTTTCACCACGGTCGCCACGACCGGGGCGGTCGTGGCTGCTGACTTCGACAACGATGGGTTCGCGGACCTGTTCTCCTGGTCGCATCTGCGGCTGTATCGCAACAACGCCGGGAAAAACTTCGTGGAGTTCAAACTGCCCCCGCTGCCCAAGTGCGTCTCACGCGGCGCGTGTTGGGGCGATTTCAACGGGGACGGCTTCGTTGACCTTTACGTGGGCGGTTACGAGGACTGGGAGGCGGGCGTCACCTATCCCGACATGATGCTGCTGAACGTCAGGGGCGAAGCCTTCCGACTTGCCTGGAGCGAAACCCGCTATCGCGCGCGCGGCGTCACCGCCTGCGACTTCGACCGCGATGGCGACCTCGACATCTACGTTTCAAACTACCGCCTGCAACCGAACCTGCTCTGGCTCAACGATGGAACGGGCAAGTTCCAGGACGCCGCCGCCGACTACAACGTTGTCGCTACGTCGCCGGGATTTGCGGGCGGTCATTCCATCGGCGCGTGCTGGGGCGACTTCGATAACGACGGTAACATTGACCTGTTCGCTGGCAACTTCGCTCACGTGGACCGCCGGGGCGACCAGCCCAAGTCGCGATTCTTGCGCAATCGGGGGCGCCAGAAAAACTACACTTTCGAGGACCTCGGACCGTGCGGGGTTTTCTATCAGGAATCTTACGCCAGCCCCGCCGCCGGCGACTATGATAACGATGGTGACCTCGACCTGTTCCTCACCACCGTTTACGCGATTGCCTCCTTTAACCGCAAGAACTTTCCCGTGCTGTTCCGCAATGACGGCGGCTTCGTCTTCACCGACGCGACGGCTGCGGCTAACTTGGCGGGATTGCCTCCCACGTCTCAGGCAGCATGGGCGGACTACGACAACGACGGCGACCTCGACCTCGTGACGGCAGGGAAGTTGTTCGAGAATCAAGGCAGCGACAACCGCTGGCTCAAAGTTCGCCTCCACGGTGACGGGCGCGTGGTCAACCGGTCTGCCATTGGCGCGCAGGTGCGTATCAAACTCCCAGACAAAACCCTGACGCGCCAGGTCGAAGCCGGGACGGGCGAGGGCAACCAAAACGACCTCACCCTGCACTTCGGTCTGGGGCAGCATACCGACCCGGTGGACGTGGAAATCTTCTGGACAAACGGCACCGTGCAGACCCTGCGGCGCGTCGAGACGAACCGGCTGATTGCCGTGCGATTCCAGCCGTCCCCAAAGGAGTGAGCCGATGGAGGCGGGGCGCTTCCACTCCCCCTGTCCCCAATTAGCCGCCAATCTGGGACATGACGCGGTTCGCTGCCGTGGCGTGTTGACGCAGTTGATGCCCCGCCCACTTGCGCCGCGCCGCTTCACGGAAGACAGCGATGAGGTCGTCGTCGCTGCCGCCGCCACGCAGGACGCTTTTCAGGTCAACTTCGTCTTCGCAGTTCAAACAGGGACGCAACTTGCCGTCGGCGGTCAGACGAATGCGGTTGCACGTCGCGCAGAACGGCTCGCTTAACGTGGTGATGAACCCAATGCGCCCGCGGGCGCCTTTGATGCGCCAGTAGCGGGCGGGTTCTTCAGGGTAGTCGGGCGGGACCGGTTCCAACTCCATTCCCGCCGCGCGGATGCGCTCGCGCATTTCCCTGCCCGTGACCAGATGCTTCTCGCATTCCTCCCAACTGACCCCAATGGGCATGTATTCGATGTAGCGCATGTCCACGCCCAGGTCCACCGTCAGTTGCGCCAGCGCAGGCACATCCTCGTCGTTGACGCCGCGCATGATGACGGCATTGATTTTCACGGGGTTCATGCCCACCGCTATCGCGGCGCGCACGCCGTTCATCACATGCTCCAAGTTGCCCGTGCGCGTAACCTCTCGGAACTTCTCCGGCTGAAGTGTATCAATGCTGACGTTAATGCGCCGCAGTCCCGCCTCGTAAAGCGGCTGCGCGAGGTGCGGCAGCAGCAGCCCGTTGGTGGTCATCGAGAGGTCGCGCACGCCGGGGATTTTGGCGAGTTCACGGATGAAGTCCACCACGTTGCGGCGCACCGTCGGCTCGCCGCCGGTGATGCGAATCTGGTCAATGCCAAGGCGTGTGCCGACATGGACGAGGCGCAGGAGTTCTTCGTAAGTCAGGATCTCCCCGCGCGGCTTCCACGGCACGCCCTCCGCCGGCATACAATAGGTGCAGCGAAAATTGCAGCGGTCGGTGACGGAAATCCGCATGTAGTTCATCCGCCGCCCGAAGCCATCCACCAGGGGCGGGAGAGGCGTCGCTGTTTCCGTCGGCGGCAAAATCTCTTCCGTCGCCGGGACAACGTCTTCCGGCGCCAGACGGCTGAGCCGTTCGACCTTTGTATCGATCAGTTCAATCGGGACCACCATGCGCACTCTCCCCTTACCGTCATCGCAGGCAGGATGCCTGCGCTACGTGGTGCACGCTGCAGTCAATGGTTACCGGTCACTGGCCACTGGCAGGATGCCTGTGCAGTGCGCTTTATAGGTTGAAACCCAAACAACGATTGCGCGCCCCGGTCGGAAACTCGCGCACGGGTGGAAGGCTGGTCGTTATGTTCATCCCATCCTCCGTTTCTTCCTCGCTTGGTTCCCACCGCCGTCCGCCTGCGCCGCCAGGGGGGCACGCTGCTCGGGTGGTGCGTCGCCCGCTTCATGAGCGTCATGGCTCTGATGCAGCGCGACTTGCAGCACTTCTGCGATGTCCTTGACGAACACAAACGTCATGTCCTTCCGCGCCACGTCGGGAACGTCGTTGAGGTCTTTGCGGTTGCGTTCAGGCAAGATAACCGTGTGAATGTCTGCCTGCTTGGCGGCGAGGACTTTTTCCTTGACCCCGCCGATGGGCAGCACGCGCCCCGTGAGGGTGATTTCGCCCGTCATCGCCACATCGTGCCGCGCCGGGCGCCCGCTGAAGAGCGAGGCGAGCGCGGTAGTCATGGCAATCCCCGCCGACGGACCGTCCTTGGGAATCGCACCCGCCGGGACGTGGATGTGAATGTCATGCTTCTCGAAGAAGTCCGATGGCAAACCGTATTCTTCCGCGTGCGCCCGCAAGTAACTCAACGCCGTGCGCGCTGACTCTTGCATGACGTCCCCCAGTTGACCCGTCAAAGTCAGATGCCCCTTCCCAGGCATCTTCGCCGTCTCGATGAACAGCACCTCGCCACCCACCGGTGTCCACGCCAAGCCGTTCGCTACCCCCACGCGGTCCTTGATGTCCGCCACTTCGGAGAAGAACTTGGGCGGACCTAAGAACTCGCTCACGTTCTCGGGCGTCACGAGGACCTTCTCCGTCGCGCCCTCTGCTACGCGGCGGGCGACCTTGCGGCACACGCTTCCGATTTCGCGTTCGAGGTTGCGCACGCCCGCCTCGCGCGTGTAGTCCGCAATGATTTTTTGCAAGGTGTCGTGAGTGATTTCAAGGTGATCAGCCGTCAGTCCGTTCTCCCGCAACTGACGCGGGAGCAAATACCGTTCCGCAATCGCCAGTTTTTCCTCCCGCGTGTAGCCGGGCAGCCGCAAGACTTCCATGCGGTCCTGCAGCGGAAGCGGCACCGTGTCCATCATGTTCGCCGTGCAGATGAACATCACCCGCGATAGGTCGAAGGGCACTTCCAGGTAGTGGTCCACGAAGGTATGGTTCTGCTCCGGGTCGAGGACTTCGAGCAGAGCGGATGACGGGTCGCCGCGAAAGTCCATACCCAACTTGTCAATTTCATCCAGAACGAAAACGGGGTTCTTGGTCCCCGCGTTGCGCAAGCCCTGAATGATGCGCCCCGGCAGCGAGCCGATGTAGGTGCGGCGATGCCCGCGAATCTCCGCCTCGTCGCGCACGCCACCTAAACTCATGCGCACCAACTTGCGCCCCAGCGCGCGGGCGATGGACTGCGCCAGGCTCGTCTTCCCCACGCCCGGCGGACCGACGAAGCACAGGATCGGTCCCTTCGTGTCCTTCTTGAGTTTGCGCACCGCGAGGTATTCGACGATGCGCTCCTTCGCCTCTTGCAAATCGTAGTGGTCTTCGTCCAAGATGCGTTGCGTGGCGTGAAGGTCAATCACGTCCTCTGTTTCCACCGACCACGGCAGCGCGATGAGCCAGTCCAGATAGTTGCGCGAGACGGTATATTCAGGCGAGGCGGGCGGGATGCGACTGAGGCGATCCAGTTCGCGGTCGGCGGCTTTGCGGGCTTCTTCGGGCATTTTGGCTTCCTCGATTTTCTGGCGCAACTCTTGGAGTTCCGCCAGGCGTTCATCGCCTTCGCCGAGTTCCTCCTGAATCTGCTTGAGTTGCTGGCGCAGGTAATACTCGCGCTGCGCCTTGTCCATCTCCTTGTGCGTCTCCTGCTGAATCTTATTGGTCAGTTCGAGGACGGATAACTGCTCGCCTGCCAGTTCTGCGACCCGCCGCAGCCGCTCGTGCACGTCGAGGATTTCAAGCACCTCCTGTTTCTGTTCCAACTTGATGTCCAACGAGAAGGCGATGAAGTCAGCTAATTTGCCCGGCTCCTCGACGGAACGCGCCATCGCGTAGGCTTCCTCGGGCAGCTGCGGCGCGAGGCTCACGATGCGCTGAAAGAGGTTGAGCAGATGGTTCATCTGC
>JANWYM010000315.1 GCA_025055355.1 Abditibacteriales bacterium | reverse complement strand
GTTATTGGTGTGGACATGACACCTGAAATGATTGACCGCGCCCGCCGCAACGCGCAGGCAGGTAACTATTCCAACGTCGAGTTCCGCTTGGGCGAAATCGAGAACCTGCCGGTGGCAAACGAGGAAGTGGATGTGATTATCTCCAACTGCGTCATCAACCTCTCGCCCGATAAAGCGCGCGTGTTCCGCGAGGCGTTCCGCGTCCTCAAGCCGGGCGGACGGCTGATGGTTGCCGACCTGGTGTGGTTGAAGGAACCGCCCGCGACCGTCAGGCAATCTATCGAGGCTTACACGGGTTGTCTGGCGGGCGCGATGTTGAAGGACGACTACCTGGCGACGATTCGAGCGGCGGGATT
Organism: Abditibacteriales bacterium; assembly: GCA_025055355.1. Lineage (GTDB taxonomy): Bacteria > Armatimonadota > Abditibacteriia > Abditibacteriales > JANWYM01 > JANWYM01. The sequence goes on along the minus strand of JANWYM010000315.1, from coordinate 5,146 downwards.
TGACGACGTGCAGGTGGTGGAGGAAACGTCATATCCGCTGGACGAAATCCTCGACGACCCGACGGTGCAAGCCATCATCGAGGGTTTAGGCATCACGCGGGAGGACGCCATCGAGACAGGGCGGGCGATGTTGAGCGTGAAGGTGTGGGCTCAGAAACCTGCTGGTGTCCTCCCAACCATCCGTTCTCTGACACGCGCCTAATCGTCTGAAGCGTGAAAGCGCGTGAGCGTATGGAGATGTTAGCGCGGCTGCCTGATACGCAGAGGCAGAGTATCTGGCGCGAGGAGACGTCTTGCGGCTGGAACCGGCGTTGCTCCTGCCAGATACGCGAAAAGGGGATAACCATGCGTCGTTGGACATTCATCGCAGGAGGTATTTTTCTCATGATATGTGCAGCCGAGTCGGTCATGGGTGGCGCAGGGGGCTTAGATGAGCAACTGTTACGGGAGCGGGCGAAGGTGCGCTGGACGAAGGTGCCAAGGCAGGTGCTGGCGTTTTATTACGGCTGGTATGGCAACCCCACCACATCGGGGCGATGGGTGCATTGGGAAGAGGTGGATGAGCAGAACAAAACCATCGGCAGCAGCACGCATTATCCCGCGCTCGGTCCCTACGACAGCCATGACCCGAAGGTGCTGGCGCAGCACTGCCGCTGGGCGAAGGAAGCAGGCGTGACGGGGTTCATCGTGAGTTGGTGGGCGCAGAACGATTTTCACGACAGGGGGCTGCCGCTGCTGCTGGAGGCGGCACAGCAGGCGGGTCTGGCTGTCACGGTCTACTTTGAAATTGTCCCGCCGCACGAGGCGCCGCATCGGGAGAACGCCCTGCGGGATGTGCTTTACTTGCTGGAGCGCTACGGCAAGCATCCCGCGTGGCTGAGGGTGGACGGCAAGCCGGTGCTGTTCATCTACGGGCGCGCTATCGGGCAAATCAAATTGGACGGCTGGCTGTGGGTCATCATGGAGGCGAACCGCAAGTATGCGGGCGGGGCAGTGTTCATCGGCGACCAGATTTCCCCCCAGGCGGCGCGGGTGTTTGACGGGGTGCATACCTACAACCCGACGGGCAGGACGGCGGGCAAGTCTGTCGCGGACATTCGGGCGTGGGCGAGAGCGACGTTCCCGCAGTGGGTGCAGACGGCGGGCGAGGGGCGCATCGCGTGTGTGACCATCATCCCCGGCTACGACGACAGCAAGTTGGGACGCCCCGCGCCGCGCCCCATCACCGCGCGGCACAACGGCGAGACCTATCGCGCCCTGTGGGAGGAAGCCATCGCCGCCAACCCCGACTGGGTGCTTCTCACCAGCTGGAACGAGTGGCACGAAGGGAGCGAGATCGAGCCATCGGTCGAGAACGGCGAGCGGGAGTTGAAAACGACGGCAGCGTTCGCGCCGAAGTTCCTCGCGCTCAAGCCGCGCGGGTCATAACATCTCCTCATCCACCCTCCCGTCCCTATTCAAACAATCTATGAGCGTTGATGGGCAGGGGGCGGTATAATCCCTCCTGGAAAGAGTTGATGCGTTGAGCCTGTGCCATCGAGCCTGTGCATTGACGGAAAGGCGATGAGCACGTGATGAGGTGGTTGAGTGCTTTTGTGATGATGGGGCTTCTGTTGGGGATTGGAGGATGGTGTTTAGAGAAGTGCGTCGCGGATGAGGCGACGCGGACGAGTGAGGAGGGCGCAGCCGTCGTGGCATTGCGGCGGCTGGTGGAGCAGCAGCAGAAAATCATTGAAGCGCAGCAGAAGCGTCTGGAGGAGTTAGAGAAGCGGCTCAACGAGTTGCACCCACCGAGCCGCGAGCGTGAGCGAGCGGACCCCACGCACGCGCACAAGGACATGGTGCGCAGCGGGTTGCACCTGAAGTTTTACGGTTTCCTTCGCGCCGACGTAGAAGCGGATTCGCGGCGCATGAGTCTGGATTCGCAGTTTCCGATTTACGTCCTGTCGCCCGCCGACCCGTCACAAGCGCAAAAGCAGACGGGCGAGTTGACGATGCACCCCCGCTTAACCCGCTTCGGGTTTGACCTGAACGCCCCCACAATTGCCAACAGTTGGCAGCCGACCGCCAAAATGGAAATGGACTTCTTTAACGTGATGACCGACCGACCCGCACCTGCCAACCCCGACCTCGCTCCCGCGCCGAATAACCCCAGCCTGCCCCGCGATTTGACCAGCGCCTCCCGCGCGGTCCCGCGCATTCGACAGGCTTATGTGCGTCTACAGAAGGGGGACTTCTTCCTGTTGTTGGGGCAAACGTGGGACCTGATTTCGCCGCTGTGTCCCTGTCCGAACTGGGACTCGATGATGTGGAACGCAGGCAACACCGGCGACCGCCGCCCCCAGTTGCGCTTCGGTTATGAACCCAAGCGCGGCCGGGGGCAGTGGTCGTTCGGGGGCATGGTGGGCGCGAGCAGCGTGGTGGACGGGCAGGACCTCGACGGCGATGGCTTCCGCGATGGCGAAGGGGCTGCGACGCCGACGCTTCAAGCGCGCGTCGGCTATACCGCCCCGTCACGGGTGAAGGGACAGAACTGGTCGGCGGGCGTGTGGGGGCATCTCGCGCATCAGGAGGTCAACCGTTTCCTCGTCGGGGGCAAGAGCAATTTCAGCAGCCACTTACTCGGCGTGGACTTCACCGTTCCGTTGAGCCAGCGGTTGAAAGTGATCGGGGAGGTCTGGACGGGCAAGAACCTGTGCGACGTGCGCGGCGGTATCGGGCAGGGCATTGACGTGCCTACGGGCAGAGAGGTCAGCGCCAAGGGCGGTTGGATTGAAGGGCAGTATCGCCTCAACTCGCGTCACACTTTCATCCTCGGCGCGACGCTTGACCAACCTGACGGCGGCGACTTGACCCCCGCGAGCGCCCGCACGCGCAACGCGACTTACTACCTCGGCAACCGTTATAACCTCAGCCGCGGGCTGACCCTGGGGTTGGACTGGATTCACTGGCAGACGCAGTTCAAGGCATTGCCGAAGGGGACGAACAATCGGGTGACGTTCTTTATTCAGAACGATTTCTGAGGCGTAAGGCGTGTTGCGTCTGGCGTGAAATAGCGTCGGCGTTTGGTCGGCGCTATTTTTTTGTCAATGACTTGATCGCCCATCGGCAAAGATAGTTGATGCTCTTTGCCGATCTGTTTCGGTCACGGTCAGGTCAGCGTCCCATTGATCCACCTCAACCTTTCTCCGTCGCGCTATTGAATCTTCCTATGACTAATGTTTCAAAGGTGTTGTTATAATGTGCATCCGTCGTCACACAAACGGCGCAATATAAACCCCAAGCATAGGAGGAATGTAATGAGACAGTGGGCGCGAGGAATGGTAATGGCAGCATGGTTACTTGCGGTGGTGATGAGTTCACGTGCGGTCGTGGCAGAAGAGGAAACGCAGGGCAGGTCACAGGAGGATTTACTGCGTATTATTGAGCAGCAGCAGAAGGTCATTGAGGCGCTGCAGAAGCGCGTGGAGACGTTGGAAAAGAGACTCGATGAAACGCACCCCAAGCCGGAGAAGCCTGCGCCGTCGGACACAACCCACGCGCATAAGGATATTTTTCGCAGTGGTTTCAACGTGAAGTTCTACGGTTTTCTGCGCGGCGACCTCGAAGCCGACACGCGGCGGATGAATTTTGATTCGCAACTGCCTTTCTTTGTTCTCTCCCCAGCCGACCCATCCCAGACCAAGCGACGGACGGGCGAGATCACGTTTCATCCCCGCTTGACACGCTTCGGCTTTGACGTCAACGCTCCGAAGTTAGCGAATGGCTGGCAGGCGACAGCGAAGTTGGAGACGGACTTTTTTAACGCCATCATTGACCGCCCCGCGCCGGCTAATCCGAACCTGCCCGCAGGACCGAACAACCCCTTCTTGGCACGCGACCTTGTCAGTGGCTCCCGGGCTGCCCTGCGCATTCGGCAGGCTTATGTCAGGATCCAAAAGGGCGACTGGCACATTTTGATGGGGCAAGCATGGGACGTCATCTCGCCCTTCTTTCCCAGCCTGAACGCGAACACGGTGATGTGGAACGCGGGCAACACCGCCGACCGCCGACCGCAGTTTCGAGTGGGGTATGAGCCCAAGCGCGGCCAAGGGCAGTGGTCGTTCGTGGGCATGGTCGGCGCGAGTGGGGCGGTAGATGGTCAAGACCTCGATGGCGACGGTTTCCGCGACGGCGAAGGGGCTTCGACGCCGACAATTCAAGCGCGCGTCGGCTACACCGCCCCGTCGCGGGTCAAGGGACAAAACTGGTCGGTGGGGATCTGGGGACACACTGCGCATCAGGAGGTCAACCGCTTCACCGTCCCAACGGCGGGCGGCGGAACGAGTTTCAGCAGCCACCTGATGGGCATGGATGTGTCTCTGCCCTTGAGCAGCAAATTGAGGTTGCAGGGCGAAATCTGGACGGGGAAGAACCTGAGCGACGTGCGCGGCGGCATCGGGCAGGGCATTGACGTGCCCACGGGCAAAGAGGTCAGCGCCAAGGGCGGTTGGCTGGAGGTGAGTTACAGGGTCAGCCCGCGTTACACCTTCAACGTCGGCATGACGCTCGACCAGCCCGACGCCAGCGACCTCACGCCCGCCAGCGCGCGCACACGCAACTCGACGCTTTACCTCACGAACCGTTATAGTTTCGGCAATGGTTTGAGCATGGGCTTCGATTGGGCATACTGGAAAACGAAGTTCAAGGCACTGCCGACGGGAACAAACAATCGCTTCACGTTTTTCGTGCAGCAGGATTTCTGAGGCGTGTCGGTATGAGTGATACTTCGCAATCCAACGGCAACGAGACATGGGACATCGTCGCCGATGCTACCCTCGACGTGGGCGACGCGGGCTGCGGCGATTTGGTGATAGCGATGAGTAAAGCCATCGCGCCGCTGCAAGACGGACAGATACTGGCGGTGTATGCGCGCGACCCTGCCGCTTACATTGACGTGCCTGCGTGGTGCAACCTGCGCGGCTTTGAGTTTCTGGGAGGACCGAACGGCAAAACGCGCCCTCCGTTTTACATTCGCAAACGGATTCGCTCCTGAGCGCTTCACAAACGGAACGCACAGCGCCGCGCTCAACGTCGGGGCGGGCGGCCCTGCCAGCCCAATTCCAAACAGAACGCACAGCGCCGCATTCAATGTGGGGGCGGGCGT